>CAJMDR010000042.1 GCA_905212215.1 uncultured Porphyromonadaceae bacterium | reverse complement strand
ATTTTTCAGGTGTTTTGAATGACGTTTTTTTTGAACATCAAACTGAACACCCTAAAAAGTAAACATCATTACGAGGCTGATCAAAGCTATAACATTTTTAGAAAAGAATTGAGTATTCATGGTGTAGTAGTTTTCTTGGCCTTAAAGTTAAGTTAAAGTTTTTTAGATTGCCAAATTTTTATGATACATATAACATAGTTTAACATAATTGAATGAATGATGTTAAATATAATTAATGTAAATTATCCTGCTTCTGGCATAGTATAACAGGTTTTCTCGCTGTTATAAACTATTTTAGGTAACCGAGCAATGGGTCCGCAATGCGACGGTCGTTGCTGAGGCGGGGAATTTTGCGCTGCCCGCCTAATTTCCCGCTGCCCACCGATGAGAGCCATCGGTTGAAGGTGCCGGCAGGGAGAGTGATGACTTCCGGCTCTCCTAAGAATATGTCGCCGGAGCGCTTTGCCTGATAATCGGAGTTCACCGACTGCAAGGCATTGTCAAGTATACGGGCGAAATCCTCTATGGAACGGGGTTTCCTCGACCATTCCACAAACCATTGGTGGCGTGCCTTGGCGCCCTGATGCGAGAACAGCGGAGCAACAGTGTAGTTAGCTACGGCAGCATCCGTCTTTTCGCAAGCTTCGGCTACCGCTTTGTCGGCGTTCCATTCCATGACTTCCTCACCGAAAGCATTGATGAAGCTGCGGGTACGACCTGCCACGCGAATCTTGAGAGGCGATGTAGAGCAAATCTTCACTGTGTCGCCGGTAGAATATCTCCACAATCCGTTGCAGGCGGATATTAGCAGTTCGTAGGTCTTGCCCTCTTCCACCTCCCATGGCGGAAGCGGTGTGCCACCATCGAGGGGGGCGAACTCGAAGAAGATGCCGCAGTCAAGCAGCAACAGCATGGCGGGGTCGTCGAAGTCGTTCTGCACGGCGAAGAATCCTTCCGAGGCATTGTAGTTCTCCAGATAGCGAATGTTGCCGGAAGGCATGAGCGAGGCATATTCCTTCCGGTAAGGTTCGAAGGAGATGCCGCCGTGGAAAAAGACCTCGAGGTTGGGCCATACCTCTTTCAAATCATCGGCGCCTCGTTTCTTCATCACCTCGCGAAGGAGCGTGAGCATCCAGCTCGGAACTCCCGAGATGTTGCCTACATCGGCTTTTGCCGCCTGAGCCGACATCAGAGGTAACTTCTCCGTCCAGTCGGCCATTAACGCCGTTTTCTTGTCAGGTACCCTCACCAAGTTAGCCAAAGGGTTGATGCGACGTATAAGCGTTGCCGAAAGGTCGCCGACATGTACTCGGGAATCGATGCCTTTCAGCTCGTTGGCGAAAGAACCGCCTAAAATAAGACTTTTATGTTCGAAGAGTCGGCTTTCGGGCACAAGACGCAGGTAATGCGCCACGGCATCGGTGGCGCCTGCATAATGGTTCCATCGCAGCGAGTCGGCAGTGATGGGGATATATTTCGACTTGCCGCCGCTTGTGCCGGACGACTGAGCGAAATCACGGCATACCCCGCGCCACAACACATTCTTCTCTCCCTGGAGCATTCGCTCCACCAATCCGCGGATATCCTCATATTCCACCCTCGGCACATTGTTGGCAAAGACCCGGTACAGGTCGTTGTCTTCGGCTGAAATTATGGAAGCGAAGTCATGCTCATGGCCATAGACCGTGGAACGGGCATGCGAGAGTAATCTGTGGAGCTGTCTGAGCTGAATGGCGTGCAGATGTTCGCCCCAACGGTCGGTGCGTTCGGAACGGAGCCGGAAATAGCCCCTCAGAAGTGACGTTATACCCATGCCTGTGATTCTCTTTTTTCATCTACAAAATTAAGAGTTTGAAGTGTAAAAACCAAATGTTCAAATAAAAAGCGGGCGAAAAAGTTTGTTTTCAGCAATCAAAATATTAACTTTGCATAAACTTTTAAATAAAAAGCGATATGAAGAAGATTTTCCTGATAATGCTTGTGGTGCTTGGCAGCCTCGGCATGTATGCCGACGAACCCACCGGAAAAGCGTTGACCATGCGCGGCGAGATTCTCAACTATCTGCGCTCGGAAGGCTATATGCCGAAAATAGATAGCGACGGAGACATTCAGTTCAAGCGCGAAGGTGTGAGCTACTGGATCTCGCTCGACAACTACGGCCAGTATGTTTATGCGAACACTTATTCATCGATGGACACCAAGGGTGCCAGCATGTATCGTGTACGCTCCTCGGCAAACACCGCACAACGTAAATATAAGTTCGTGCGCTGCAACGTCTACGACAGCTCAGTTTCAGTAAGCGTACCGTTGCCCATCAAGACCCTTTCAGAATACAAAGGCTTCTTCCCAGACGTCATTGACATCATCATCAACACCAAGAAGGTGATGAAAGAAGAGTACAACGAAGAGAACTAATCCTTTTCAACCGGACTTATCAGAGTAATCGAAGTAATTAGAAATATCGGTTTTGTCCGACATGTCCGAACCGTCTGACTCGTGCTGCCTGTCCGAGCCAAGAAAAAACACAAACACACTGCATTTCCTTGAATTTGCAGTGTGTTTGTGTTTTTATTCTGAGTCCTGTGTCACCGGCTTCCGCTAAGCGGAAGCAAAGGTCAGCATTTTCTCAGAAGCTGACCTGAAGCATCGTCTGCAAACGGTTATCATGAGCCTGTGCGCCGTCCATGTTCACGGCCCATAGATGTATTCCAGTCCGCACTGAAGCATAGGGGTGATTTGCCACATCACATTGCCTACGGCATACTGGCCGTAGGAATACATGTCGTTCCAAGGCGTTGAACCTGTGTTGTATTTGTCGGCATAGGCACGTACATGCGAGTAAGCTGCCGAGGCGAAGACTTTTTCCGAGAAGTTGTACTGCAGACCACCCATCAGTCCATAAGTCCTGACAGCATCCATCTTACTGTTGTCGCCGCAGGGAACCAGGTCCATGCCAGTTCCGGAGAGATCCTGGATGTAGGAAGCGGAGCCTTTGCCTATCATGCCCTGGAAAAAGAAGTCGAGCGGGCCGTAAAGCTTTCCGTTTCCGCTCAAGCGTACGCCCCAGCCGAATTTCGTCTCGTTCTTGTCTTTGAGGATATTGCGGTATTGCAGTCCGCGGAACATGACGGAAGCCCCGATACGGTTGCCGTTATCCCAGGAATAGTTCACCATCAGCGGTATGTCGGGGATGCGCTGGTTCACCTTGCGGTTGATGCCGTCGACATGAGTGAAAGAAGCCATCGGCAGCTCAATGCCGGCGCCTACCGTCCCACGGCCGAACTTATGGCGATAGTCAAAAATGCCGTTGGTTACCGCTATCATGGCGTTGGGACCCTCGTAGTCGATGGTGCTCGGCGCCGCCCAGGTATCGCAGAAAAGGCCGTAGCCATAGCCTATTGTGAAGCCCATGAAGCCCACATAGGCGTTCTCCAGCTGGAAGCCATAATTGTCGTTGAGGAAGCGGCCGTTGACATAGGCTGTGACCTCATATTTCTCGCCGGGATTGAAACCGGCCATCAGATACAGCTCCGTCTGCTGGGCGCTGACCTGATATTTGCCACCGTCGCCTTTGGGCTGGCTCATGGGGATGGCCGACACTATGAACTCGTTAGGATTGTCGAGTACATGGCCGAAGTCGAAGCTGGCAGTACCTTTTACAACGCCACCTATGCCTGCATAGAACTTATGATTCTTGGTGCCAAGAATATGCAGATAGGGCAGATCTCGTGGAATAAGATCGGAGTTGAGGTGTGTCTTGTCTGTTTCATGTTCTGCAATGCCTTTACCTGCTGAAGAGGCTTTCTCATGACCCTCTTCAGTAGTGGTGGGAGGGGCGTCCGACTGAGTCTCTGACGGGTCTGCGTAAGCAAAGCTGCCTGCCGATGCCAACAGACATATTGAAAGTAAATGTAAGGTTGTTTTCATGGAGGTATCTGATAAGTATTACTTTTATGCGACAAATCCTGCTTCAACAGGTCGCAGCAAAAAACGCTAATACTTAAAAAACATTACTTGGTTTAACAGTCAGGATGTTGGCGGACAACTTTTATGCCCGCTAACAACATACATCGTACATGTTCTTATTGAAGTTGTCTAAACTAATTTCAATGGTAAGATTAATAAAGATTGCCATTGAGATACTTTTTAGAACAACTTTTATATTTCGTAAATTAGTTTAGACAACTTCATTTGTAGATGTAGTTGAGCAGAGTCTGCCCTACAGCCCCCAACACCTGGGCATCTATGTTCTCCATATTGTCCTGCATGGTATGCCATGTGGCGGGGAATCCTGAGTCGGAAGCCGGGTCAAAGGCAATGATGTCGATGGCGGGGATGCCCGCTTCGAGAAACTTCACATGGTCGTCGGTGACGGCACCTCCGGTCTGGTTCATGAAGTAGTTATTCAATCCGGAATCCATGGCTATGGTCCAGATTGCGTCGTTCAGACCTCTGGCATACATCTCGCCGTGCTGCTCACGGTAGAACTGCGACCCTTTGCCGCCTACCATATCCACCAATATGGCACGCGAAGGCTTGTAGTCGGGTAGAATTGGATTCTTTACGAAATAGTCGGCGCCCAAAGCCCAGGAGTCGTCGCGGTCATGAGAACCCCAGTCTTCGGCGTCAAGGAACAGTATGTCAATGCCCATAGAGGGATTCTTTATGGCCAACTGGCGGGCTACCTCAAGAAGAACACCCACGCCGCTGGCACCATCGTTGGCGCCGTCCATCGGCTTCTTGTGGTTGGCCTCGTCGGGATCATTGTCGGCCCACGGTCTGGTGTCCCAGTGTGCCATAAGCAGAAGACGGTCGGCGGAGCCGGGATTATATTGCCCCATGATGTTGCGGGTATCGAGTGTGGTGCCGTCGAAAGCTTTCAGTTTCATGGACTGCACCACTACATTGGCACCGTGTCGGCGTAACTCACTTTCCAACCAGTCGCCGCAATTGCGATGAGCGGCAGTATTGGGTACCCGCGGACCGAATTCCGTCTGTTTCTTTACATAAATGTATGCTGAATCGGCCGAGAACAGCATTTTCGGTGTCTCGGTCGTCGTTTCCGTTTCGGCAGACGCATTGTTCTGTGTCTTGTTGCCGGAGCAGGCCGGCAGAACAGTGGTAGCGGCCAATATCCCCATGAGCAGAAATGCCTTGCGCATATAATTACTTATCTCCTTTACATTCATCATGCAAAGTTAGCAAAAACCTACCACCCTTAAAAACTGCTTTTCTTTGGTCAGTCGCCAAGGAAGTTGGTAACGTAGGTCCTTTCCTGAGCGGGAATGCCCTCGTTCTCTTTTGCAGCGGCGATTGCCTTGATTAAGAATGCCATGTTGCGGCCAAGGTTATGCATGGTCTGCAGACCCTCCTTGTCGCGTTCCACATCTTCGGCTGTGAAGCCATGCACCTCGTTCCAGTAAGTGCTGGAGGCGATTGGCATGGATGTGATGGTGAAGTATTTGTTTATTTCATCGAAAACGGACGTGGAACCGGCACGGCGCGACGAAACGACAGCGGCACCTACCTTCATCGTCTTGTCGAAAGAGCCGCCGGTGGAGAAGAACAGACGGTCGAGGAAAGCATGTAGCTGACCGTTACTGCCGGCATAGTAAGTGGGGGAGCCTATCAATACTCCGTCGCACTCGGCGAAGAGCGGGGCTGTTTCGTTAACAAGGTCGTTGAAAATACATTTACCCGTTTTTCGGCAAGTATAGCATGCAATGCATCCGCGAATGTCCTTGTTTCCTACATTCACCCTGACACATGCAATGTCGTTTTCTTTCAGCACTCCTTCCACTTCGCGCAGAGCACGATCCGTGCAGCCGTTTATGTGAGGGCTGCCGTTGATTACTAAAACTTTCATGACTTCAAATTTACATTTCTCACTATAACGCCCGAACGCCACTAAGCAGTTCACTCCCTATATTTTCAGAACCAATCGGACAATCAGACGTATTGGACTTATCAGACTAATCGGTATCACCCTTTTTGTCCGACCTGTCTGACTCGTCCGACCTGTCCGAGAAAAAGTCCGGCTACCCTCCGTGCCGGACTTTTTTCTTAACCTTAAGCAAAACCTTTACTTAGCCTTCACCGCACGTACAGGCAGCCCTAAGAATCGGTTACTGAAGTACATCGACGGTCGGTTTTCGCTGCACTGCAGGTTACGGGAAACATTGCGGTTGGCAGTGCTCGGCGTGGAGGTCCACAGATAGCCCATGGTGCCGGCATTGGTGGTGGAATGGCCCACTTTATAGCCCACAGCGGGGATAAAGATGCTGTTGCCCTGAAAGCCCTCTTTCTTTGCCGTTACCACGTAGCCCTGTACGCCGTCCACGACTTTCCATTCCCAGTTGCATTCATTTATGAGTTCCAGCATTTCCTCGTAGGTAGGCATACGCCATCCGTTGCCCCAGTTGCAGAAAGCCGCATCGTTGGTCTCCGGATTCCAGGTCACATTCGCACCATAATTAGGGCAGTTACCCTGGGCATATTCATCTTTGGGTTGAGTCTCGCCCCAGGCGAAATAGTCGCCTGCGCCAGTTTTGATGTCTGTGCCGACATTGGTCGTGGCCCACAGTACTGACAGTCCCAAGTCTACTGTCTGATGTTTGTCGCCTGACTGTGCGCTGTCAGGAAGGAACTGCACCTGAACAACATCGGATGCAGGATAAGAAACGGAAGTTCCGTTTTTCAGCTGTACCACCACACTCTGGGCATTCATGCCTATCACAGCTGTCATGATGGCTAATATCGTTGTAATTGTTTTTCTCATTGTTGTGCTTTTTGATGTGAAATCTTGTTTGAAGTTGATAGATCTATCTGGCAACCTTGAAGGATAGTTTTCCGGCAGCGATAACGTATATGCCTTTCCCGTTGAGCTGCAAGGAGGCATTTCCCTCAGAATCTGCCTTTGTCATTGAACTGATTTTGCCGTCAGCCGAGATAATGGATACCGGGACATACGGACGCAGTCCTGATATCTCCACCATGTCGCCGTCTAACCGTATTGAAGGTATGTCGTCTCGAGTCACACTCTCCACTCCCATAGAAGAGTCGAATTTTGCCGTGATGTTCTTACCCTCGAAGTGCAGGGTGTCGGTTGTCCATGCAATGGTAACTGTGTTCCCGTTCATGGTTATGGCTGGTCGTTCTGCCAAAAGAATTGTTGCTATGCGGGTCCCTGAATCGTAAACCTTCACTTCATCGATGACGGATGGATTATCCGCAAAGAGGAACGATGGAACAAGGAGCGACAAAGCCACAGCGATTTGTGCAATGCGCATGTTATGTCTTGTTAAGGCTCTGTTGAGTGAATCCATGCAAGGCAATAAGTAACAAGCCACCGAGCCTTATTTAAAATGGCACGTCTATTTACCGGCAAGGTTTGAAAGTCTTCTTTACATCACAAAGGTAGGTATAATACTCGCAACTCGAAGTTAACAAACGTTAATGAAGCGCTCTTCTTATATAAGATGAAGAAACGGTATGTATCCTGATCTAAATTAGAGGGTAAGAGAGTAAAAGAAATAAGTGGAAAGAGGGGTAAAAGAAAGTCCGGCACGGTGATGTGCCGGACTTGGTTATGGTAGGGTAAGTGGTTGCTTATTTGAAGCGGCGGTTGCCCTGCAGCTTCGGTGCTGCGGCGGCTGCTGCATCGGCTTTCACTTTGCTGCGGCGAAGGATGCTGTAGGCTACCGGAGCAGCGCAGAAGAGCGAGCAGAAGGGACCTACGATTACGCCGAAGATCATGGCGAAGGTGAACGAACGTATGGCGTCGCCACCGAGGAAGAAGATGCAGAGAAGTACCAGCAAGGTGGAGAACGAGGTCATGAACGTACGCGACAGGGTAGTGTTCAGGGCCTTGTTGATGGTGGTCTTGCGGTCTTCGCGAGGATAGAGCTTCATCATCTCGCGCACACGGTCGAATACCACCACGGTGTCGTTGATCTGGTAACCGATGATGGTCAGGATGGCCGCTATGAACGACTGGTCGATCTCCATAGAGAAGGGGAGGAAGCCCCAGCATACGGAGTAGAAGCCTACGATGAGGAAGGCGGTGAGGGCTACGGCGGAAACGGCGCCTACGGAGAAGGCTATGTTGCGGAAACGCAGAAGGATGTAGAGGAACATGCAGACAATTGCTATGCCTACTGCCCAGTATGCGTCGCGTTTCATGTCATCGGCCACGCTCGGTCCTACCTTCTGGATGGAGATAATGCCGTGGCTTTCGTCGGCTACGGCGAAGGCCTCTTTCTCCATTACCTTGCCATTGGCGTCGGTGAGTTCGGGCTGAAGTGCCTCGTAGAGCAGTGCGGTAACCTCATCGTCTACGTTGTTTTCGTCAATCTTGTAGTTGGTGGAGATACGTGCCTTGTCGTCAGTGTCGATGGAGATGACGCCTACGCTAACGGTAGCATCGTTGGCTTTCTCCTGGAAGAACTTGGCCAGACGGCTCTGCATCTCGCTTGTGTTGACGGGTTTCTCAAACTGCACCACATAGTTGCGGCCGCCGGAGAAGTCGATGCCCTGGTTCATGCCACGGATAACGAGCGATGCTATGGAGATGACGATGAGGGTAATCCATACTGCGGCGCCTGCCTTGCTTCTTCCGATGAAGTTGAATTTGGTGTTGGTGAGGAAGTTGCGGCTGATGCCTGTGGTGAAGTTCATGCCTGCGTTGCGGCCGTTCTTGGTGATGAGGTCCATGGCGATGCGGGTCAGGAACACTGCTGTGAAGAACGAGCATACGAGGCCGATGATAAGGGTGGTTGCGAAGCCCTTGATGGGGCCGGAACCGAAGATAAGCAGGATGACGCCGGTGATGACCGAAGTAAGGTTGGAGTCGAAGATGGCCGAGAAGGCGTTGGAATAACCTTCGGAGATGGCCTGACGCAGTTTCTTGCCTGCCTTGAGTTCCTCGCGGATGCGCTCGAAGATAAGCACGTTGGCGTCAACGGCCATACCCAAGGCAAGCACGATACCCGCGATACCCGACAGCGTCAGCACAGCCTGGAACGACGCCAGGATGCCGAGGGTGAAGTAGAGGTTGAGGATAAGGCCTACGTTGGCTACCAGGCCCGGTATCACGCCGTAGATGAGTATCATGAAGATCATCAGCAGCACGATTGCCACGATGAACGACAGGAAGCCTTGCTGAACGGCCTCGGCACCTAACGACGGGCCGATTACGTTGTTGCTGACTACCTCTACCTTGGCGCTCATCTTGCCGGACTTCAGCACGTTGGCGAGGTCATTGGCCTCTTCCGGGGTGAAATGACCGCTGATTTCCGAGCGTCCGCCGGTGATTTCATCGTTGACGTTAGGATAGGAATAAACTGCGTTATCGAGCACGATAGCCACCGGGCGGCCGCGGTTGTTGCGGGTAACGTTTGCCCATTCTGTGGCACCGCGGGAGTTCATGGTCATGTTAACCACGCTTCCGCCGCGCATCTTGTCATATTCAGAGGTTGCGCCGGTAACGACGTCGCCTTCCAGTTGTGGTTCTCCCTTGAGGGCAATGAGCTGCCACATGGGAGTGGTGAGAGGTTCGCCGTTGGCTTTCATGCGGGGTTGGCCGGTCTTTTCGTCATAGACAGGCATCTCGAACGGCTTCACTTCCCATACTGCCGAGAAGTCCTGACGCAGTTTCTGCTGTGCCAGCGGAGAATTGAAGATGGAGTCCACGATAGCCTTGTTGCCCGGGGTCACCATGGCGATGACGGGGGATTTGGCATTCTGGACGCCTACGCCGAGGGCTGCGAAGTCTACTTTGTCGCCGTTGGTGGAGTCGGCCTGTTCGTTCCAGGCGTTCTCGAAGTTCTGCAGGTCCTGTGCTATCTCGCTGCCTAAGTAAACCTCGAAGAACTCAAGGTTGGCGCTCGATTTCAGCAGGTCGGTAACGCGCTCAGGTTCCTTTACTCCGGGGAGCTCAAGCAGAATCTGGCCGTTTTTGCCCTGCAGTTTCTGGATGTTGGGAGCAACAACGCCGAACTGGTCGATACGTGTGCGGAAGATATTGAAGGCGGC
The DNA here is from genome assembly GCA_905212215.1 of uncultured Porphyromonadaceae bacterium. Classification (GTDB taxonomy): domain Bacteria; phylum Bacteroidota; class Bacteroidia; order Bacteroidales; family Muribaculaceae; genus Lepagella. Next base: position 233 of record CAJMDR010000042.1, on the reverse strand, counting down.
GTCCACCTGGCCTGAAACCTGTTTGTTGAGGGCTTCGGTGACTTCTGCGTTGGAGGAGGAAGACTTTAGGGTGCCGAGGAACTCGCCTTCACGGCTGAACATGCCGGCCATGTGACCCGGCTGTATCTCTGCCGCTACACGGTTGATGAAGTTTTCATCGTCAGGCTTGGCGCCTTTCTGCTCTGCCTTTTTAATGGCTTCGTTGAGTTGGCGGAGCTGGCTTTCGCCGGCAG
>CAJMDR010000041.1 GCA_905212215.1 uncultured Porphyromonadaceae bacterium | reverse complement strand
GACGTATAATGCGAATATAGGGATCGGAGTGACTGGAACCATGGGCAATGTGGATCCGGCAAATCCGATGACTCGCCGAAACAATAGTCATTGAAGCGCATGATTTGATCCCAATGTGAATAAGTCAACAGCCGTGTAACCTCGTTGCGGTGATGCTCTGTCATTACTATAATTTTGTCAGCGGAGTTAAGCAGTTGCTCTGTCATGGAAATGGCTTTGCCGCCCATTTCATAGCCATGTTCGGCTGCTATGCGACACATGGTCTCATCGCGGTCGATTGAGCCATAGAACTTCGTGCCACATGATGCGACCTCAATCCCGAAGATGCCATTATCGTTGAGCATCTTCCTTAGGATGACCTCTGCGAGCGCAGAACGGCAGGCGTTGCCGGTGCAAATGAAAAGTATCTTCATTTCATTCTCTCGTTAATTATCACTTGAAGAATAGAGGGTATAACCACCTCTTCTACAGCTTCTTTGGTGAGTCTGTGTCCCCCCTTGAAGTAGCGAATGTTCAATGAATGAGTCAGAAATTCATCTTTGCAATTGACAACATCATCGTCAGTTCCGAATATGCCCAATACATTGGCCATATCAAGTTGGCTCTGTAAGAAAACGTTTGACTCCAGGTTGAAGTAGCTATTTGCAATGCTTTGAGTCAGTTCAAAATCTGTTTCACCAGTTCCTCTCTTCTTATAGAAAGGGATCGTGACGGAATCTGCCCCATCGAGACGACGTTTCATCATTTGAGAAACGTGAAACGAAGGGTTAACTACAATAATATTCCTTCCATTGGAAAACAGTGTCAAAAGACCGCCCATTGATGTCCCTATCACAAGGTCAATACGAGTATGGGATTCAATGTTTCGGATTACATCCAATGCCGCAGCAGGATTTATTGGTAAATCAGGCGAGATGACTTTGCAGTTAGGGAGGCATTCCTGAATCTCTCTTGCGGTTCCGGAATTGCCTGAGGAAGCGAATCCATGGAGATAGAGGATATTGATGTCCAGTAAATCAGCAGCCAGCCATTTGTCAACGACCGATAAAAGGAATTGCATCCAACTTTCGTCATCAGGGAAGTCCGAGACCTGGCTCATATAATAAACCTTTTCAACCTGCTGGCAGAGATAATACATCCGATATATCTCAACCTTTATCAGAAAGTCAAGACCTCTCCAGAGGCAAATCGTAAAGTTCTTGCGAGCCTCTATTGTCCTGTCTATTTCTTCCCACACGAATGTATACGGATACATATTCCGATTCATTGTGTTGGCAAGGTCGCATCCCGCATAAAATTCTTCTGGCGATTCTTCATTCTCATGGTTATTAAAATCGAAGACCTCAGCAACAATAGTTGCGTTCATAGTGAATGCATCAGCAGAAAGATGCATCCTGACTGAGTTGAAAGAAAACCACAACTCATCGTCGATTTGTTTAATGTCGCTGCAATATTCTCGAATCGATTGAGCCAAACGAGAGAGTAACGGGGTCTTTGCTAACCTATGTTTTCTCGGGTGCATACAATCATGTTTTACAATAGTTTCTTAACTTCTTCTATAAATATATCAATACCCTTTGTGGCCGTTTCCTTTATGTGTATATATCCCTCAGGAACATCCACTTCGTTAGGGTCAATTATAAATCTCGGCACCTCATGGTGAGGATATCTGACCAATTGGTTTGCCGGGTATACTTTTAACGAGGTGCCGACAACTAAAAATATATCAGCATTCTTGACTATCCTGACAGCATCAGACATGTTAGATAAATATTCTCCGAACATCACTACAAAAGGTCTTAACTGTGAGCCGTCAGATGCCAGATCGCCTATACGTATCGGTGTATCAAGTGGCAATTCTTTGATACAGTCTTTATTCAGCCTACTGATGGAGGATGTGACTTTCTTCAATTCACCATGTAGATGAATGACATTTTTGCTTCCGGCTCTTTCATGAAGATCGTCAACATTCTGAGTAATGATTGTTACATCATGTTTTTCTGCCAAATTTGCCAATACGATGTGTGCATGATTCGGGACCGCATTTGCCAACGCCAATCTACGCTCATTGTAAAACTGCAATGATTCCTCAGTATTTGCATCGAATCCTTGAGGTGTCGCAACTACATCAGGATTGTATTTCGACCAGACACCATCGTTATCCCGAAAAGTGGATAGCCCACTTTCCTTACTGATACCGGCACCGGTGAACACTACAATTTTCTGTCTCATAATTGCTGATGACTAATCATAATCTTCCTCATCGAGACGGCGCACTTCGTCAACGCCGTTGATGGTGGAGATGTGGTTGATAATGGTTTTGAGTTCGGTATAGGAGTGGACGCCGAAGCGGATTTTGCAAATCACGATGTTGCGGTCGGTCTTGGTGTTGAACGATTCCATAGAGAGGTGGAACGTGTTGGTGATACAATCCACAAGGTCAACAAAAAGGTGGCTGCGGTCAACGGCCCGAACTCTTAGCGTGACGGGATAGAGAGTCTCGTCGGCTTTAAAATCAACTGACACCACGTCGTCGCCGTATGATGAAGCCAAACTGATGGCGTAGCGACAGTCGCGTTTATGCACGGTTATCAGTTCCGGATTGAAGTGGTTGCGGATACCTATGACCTCTTCGCCGGGGATAGGGTTACATTCCGAACAACGGCAGTAGGTGCTTTCCGGTACGGATTCCAGATAACGCTGTATTGACTTGCGGGCCTTAAATGTATGGGCGAAAGATGCCCAGTCATGCTCGGGATGACAACCGGGATCGGTGAATATTTCCACGACGTCGCCGCGTCGGAGCGTGGTGTTGACCGGTTCCAGACGACTGTTGATTCGGGCATACTTGGCGTGGGCACCAAGTTCGGTATGCACTTCGTAGGCGAAGTCAATCACTGTGGCGTTCTGCGGAAGGATTATTTTCTTCCCCTTTGGCGTGAAAACTTGAATGTCATCATTATAAAAGGCCGTAATGATGTCTTCCATGTATCTTTCATTACGCTTCGGCCCGGAGATAGTGTCGTGGAGTACGGTGCGGAATTTCTCGATCCACATCTGGATATTTGTCTCGTTTCGCTCAGCCACGCAACCAAGTTGCGACTGGCGTATCATGGCCTCGCTGCTGATATGTACTTCCTGCCAGCGTCCGAAATCTGGAAGCAGCTTCACATGGATGCTCTGGTAGCCATTCTCCTTCGGAGCGTCGATGTAGTTGCTCATGCTGCAATGCTTCTCCTTGAAACGGTCGGTAAGGATACAGTAGACTTTCATAGCCATCTCCTTCTCGTTGAGGGCTGTTTGTTTCTCGTCAAACACCACTTCTACAAAGTGACGGTATTTCAGATGGTTGAAATCATCGCCGTATTTTTTCATCTTGCGCCAAAGGCTGAACGGGCGGCGATAGTCAACGTACACGCGAGCCTTGATACCGGCAGCCGACAGTGTTTCCGCTATCTGGCTGCGGAAAGTTTCCAGATTATCTTTGTTTGCCTCGACATGACGTTCAATGAGAGAAGAAATCTCCTCGTACTCGTCGGGACAGCGGAATCGGAACGAGAGGTTCTCCAGTTCTGTCTTAATGTTGTAGAGACCGAGACGGTTGGCGAGAGGAGCATAGAAATAGTCGGTCTCCCCGGCGATCTTCATCTGCTTTTCGGGCTTCATCGATGCCAGAGTGCGCATGTTGTGGAGTCGGTCGGCAAGTTTCACAAGGATGGCACGGATGTCGTACTGCATCGAGTTAAGCAACTGACGGTAATTGTCAAGTTGCTTCGACAGTTCATAATCATGGGTGGGTTTCTTGGTGACGACCTTTACAAGAAAAGCCACGTCATCGCCGAAACGCTCGCGAATATCCTCGATTGTGTAAGGAGTGTCCTCCACAACATCATGCAGGAAACAGGCGATTACAGGATTGGCACCAAGCATCAGCTCTTCAGCCGCTATATTCGCCACTGCTATCGGATGAAGTATATAAGGTTCGCCGGTCTTGCGCTTTTGAGGGGCATGAGCCTCACGCGCCAGCTCGAAAGCGGCGTGAATACGTTCCATATCTTCTGCCGAGACACGCTTAGCCATGACCTCGAAAACGTGGTCGGCACGTTCCTGAATTATTCGGTTGTAATCGTTCTGCATGATTAATGACTGTCTTAAGAATCAAAGTTACTAAAATTTATTGATATAGAGGCTTAAGGACCTCCCTTCCTCTCATTTGTCGTGATGGAAAATCTCCCTGAAGAAGGAAATGATTGGCTCACGGTTGCGGTAGAGTATATATCCTATAATCGCTATCCATACAAGTGCCATGATAACCTATTTTTGTAGAAGCCTTGCAGCCCGTTTCAAATAATCAGCGGCTTTTTCATCTGCATTTGCGGCATATCGCATCTGGGTTTTATAGTCATCCATCGCCCGGTCGGCACGACGATTATAATCCTTTGCCCTGTCTGTATCTCCTTTCCGAGTATAATATGCCGCTTCTCGCTGATAGCCTTCCGCCTTCTTAAGATAGTATTGTGCCTCTCTGCGATAACCGTCGGCTTTCTTCTGATAGTATTCTGCCTCTTGAGTATACCGCTTGGCTTGGCGGGTATCGTAATTATCGGTAGCTGAGAATGCCATAAACGCACATATTAAAGTTGTGAGAATAATGACGAAACGTCGCATATTAGCCTTCAATCATTTCATATTCCACATACTCGGGGAACCATTTGTCGAGCTGCGAATCAGCACGGGCTTCCATCTCCGGAGTTATGTACTTCGACATCTTCTGCACGAGGACTGCGAGAGACGCCACTTCGTCCAGCCAGCCGATGATGGGAAGCCGCTTTGAATCGAGGATGTCAATCGGGAGGATGAGATAGGCAAGCGAGCCGAAGATTGCCCACTTGTCTGTTCTCGGAGTATCCTTACTTCTCATCACGTACCACATAAGAAGGACAGGACGTGTAGCGGCGCGACCGGCTTTTCTACTCCAGTTGCAGATGCTCTCCCAGAGAGCGTTGTAGTCAAGATTGAATATTGCCATAGTTATATCGGTTTTAAGTTCGACGTATATAGTATGAGATGTTAAATTCGATTTGATTCTATCTTGAAAAAGAAATTTTTTTATTGATAGCTTTAGCTGAGCCTAATCCTCTGTATAGGTATGAGGACAATAATTACAATCATATTGACCCTATGTTTCACCGTATCCGAAGCACAGACCTTCAGAGGAGGTGAGATTTTCCGCATAAAGGACTCTGAAGTCTATTGGGCTGCGGTCAAGACCTCGTATTTTCGTGAGTTTGTGGCCCGACAGGAAGAGGATTGCTGGTGCTGGGCGGCATGTGTGCAGATGGTTTTGAATTATCAGGGTGTCAACGTAGATCAGGAGGATGTTGTGCGCCGAGCAAAAGGGCTGAGAATCAATGAAGGCGGCACAGCATACGATATTCAGAGGGCCGCTGATGGATGGAACACCGGTAGCCACGTAATAGCCGCAAGGGTTGACAATCCTTTCTATGTCACTGCCCAGACTTTCATCACCGACCTGATTGACAAATACCCACTGATCATCGGACTCGATATGCCCGGGCAGACTATGGGACACGCATACGTTCTCACCGGCATATCTTTCCGGAAATCCGGAAACACCTATCAGCCTGTCGAGGTAATTCTAAGGAATCCGTGGCCTTCATCCCCTTCGAGGGAGAAACTCTCATGGAGCGAGTTCAGAAGGAGAGTTCACACTATAGTTCATGTTTATCCAAAATAAAAAAGAATATGACAATGAAGAAACTTTTATTGATGATGGCATTGATGCTGTCGATGGCATTTGCCGCAAATGCACAGCTTTATGCTCCGTGCTATGCGAATTATCAGGGTGTAGGTTATTTTGTTCTGCCCAACGGCTACTATTACGGTCAGATATACGCTGGCTATCCGCAAGGGGAGGGTTATTATTATTTCGTTGATCCGCAGATGGGAGCCGTATTCTACCACGGATACTTCGACCGTGGCCTCTGCAACGGTCAGGGAGAGGTGGTAAGCAACTCGGGATATATCTGCGGCACATGGAGCCACGGAGATTTTGTCTCTCAGACCTATGTGCAAACACAGCAGATGCAGCAGTCATACTATGACGTATGGTCGAACTACTGGAATTATTTCGCCTCCACTCCTTCATATACGCCAAGTTATGACTGGAGCTGGAGTGCCTATTCCTATCCTGTCTATAACTATAATTACACCTATCCCACATACTCATATCCGACATATGATTATTCATCATATTTCAACACAACTCCAAGCTATTCGACACCGTCGCCGTCGAACGACTATCACGCCTCCAATGATGTGAAGATTCCAGCCAACACGAAAATCACCCAGATTGACAGCGATACGCAACTCGGACGTCAGTTGCTCGGAAAAATCGGACGATGAAAACAAAGCTGCTCATTCTTCTCTTCCTCCTTCTCTCTCTCCTCACTCCGATGACAGGTGAGGCCGGGCCACGGGGACAGATTGTCGCGATTGACAATTCTGTCTTCGTGGCAATGGTCGATACCTCAATAGAAGATTGTATCTGTATTCAAGAGAAGGAGAACTGGTGTTGGGTAGCCTGCGTCCAGATGATACTTCGATACAACGGGCAATACGTCAGTCAGAGTGACATTGCTGCGAGGGTATTTGGAGAAAACCTCAACCGGACCGCCTCCGGCAATCAGATTGAATCCGCATTTGACGGATGGCGCGGGTATTCAGTCCATTCCTATCAATCCAAGAAGTCCCGGTATTTCATAGATGAGATTTCATCAGGACATCCGCTGATCATAGGCATGGGGGAACACGCATATCTTCTTACACATATCTACTACAAAAAAACCTCGAACGGACTGTTGCATCCATTCAAGGCTATACTAATCAATCCCTCTCTTGGTAAGGAAGAGGTCAAGGATTGGGACCAGTTCTACCAGACGTTAAATACTATTGTGAGTTTCTATTATTAACTGCCTATTCTGATGAGGATTGCGGAATAATTGTCATGGGCATTCCTTTCAGCGACCGACTTAATTCGACTCAAAACTTCATTATTGGAATTATCAGTCAGTGCTTCTTTGAGTTCACTCCATTTTCCGTTTCCATATACTCCATCCGAACAGATGAATATCATGTCTCCAACTTTCACATCTATCGTCTTGATGTCTGGATTGTAGTTGTTTCGGCCGGTAAAGAATGCACGTGTGATAATAGGCCAACCTTCCGGAGTCAATGCCACATGGTCGGTTGACTGGTATATGATTTTTCCATCGCGGACCATGTATATCCGGCTGTCACCGCAATGTGCAAGAATCGCTTTGTTGTCCTCGATTGCCACCATCGCCATTGTCGTGCCCATTTCTACCCTTGACATATTGTCATAAGCAATCTTGGTTTCCTGACAGGCATCGAGGATTTTCTTTTCGGAGTCCGGTCGTTTGGGATTCTTCTCCCAATATCCGCATATACGCTCTGCGACAAAGCGACTGGCCACTTCTCCACAATCGTGTCCGCCCATACCGTCGCAGAGAACGAAAACAGCACGGTTCTGTTCCGGCATATGTACAACCGTCCGCGATAGCAGGTAAGCCATAAAAAGATAGCCGTCCCGATAATGGGCGGCTATTTCTGTGATGGTTTCCAGCGATCGGGAAGCAGGTCGCGGTACTTTTCAATTGGTGTGTTCGGAGGCCATGCGGCGCATCGGTCGATGATGTCGCAGAAGTAGTCGAAGACATTGACACCGCAACGGTGGCAGGTGATTGCCAGCGAGTGGTACAGGGCGGCGGCCTCGGCTCCGGAGTGGGAGCCGATTGTCAGCCGGCGGCGGGTCAGGGATATGTAGCGGTTGATGCGTTCGACTTCGTTGTTGTCAAGTTTGTAGGTAGGCGAGGCGAAGATTCGCGGTATCTCGTCCCATTGCCTGAGCGCATGTTCGGTGGCGGCAAGCAACGGGTCGTCGGGAGGTACACCTGCGCGGTCTTTGACAGCCATCAGTCTCATGTGGATTTTCTCGAGCATCACTTTGGAGTATCGCTGCCGCCACCCGAGGTGGTCTTTCTCTGTCCATCCGTCTTTGCCTATGCGGTGCTGATGCTCGAAGTGGTAAAGGAGCCCGAAGAGTTTTGCTATTTCCTGTGCCTGGGGATTGTCTTTCAGATCGAGGAACTTCCGCTTGATATGCTGCAGGCATGGCAACCGTTTTATCCCGCTCATCTCACCTATGCCGATGCGCCGATAGCCTGAGTAATAATCGCACTGGAAGGCTCCGCTGAAGCCTTTGATGTGCTGCTCGAAGACTTCGGCCGAGCGGGAACCGTCATCATAGAAGAAGTATACAAGCCCGGTTGTCATGCCGACGAACACCCAGATATATCCTTTCTTGATTTTTCGGCCCGAAGGAGTTGCCACCTGCAACCGCACTTTCTGATATGTCTCGTCGCCGCAGATATAGTTGTCCGCCACTATTGCCTGACCCAGTGCCTTGTACAGATTCTCAAGATGCACCTTTACCTTGCTTACAAGTTTCTGTGCCGTTCCTTTGTCAAGGTCGAAGCCGTGGGCGCGGAAGTATTCGACTGCATTTTCAAGGGGCATGCAATGAAGGTAGCGTAACTCAGTGAGTCCGGCTATAAAGGAAGAAGTATATTGCGAGTTGAGCAGCGGCGTGGCGGGAGCCGTACCTTTGTATATCTTTTCGTCCTGCACATATTTGCGCACCTTGTATATAATTTTCTTGAAGCGCATCGGCTCCATTACGTAGCGCACAACATCACACTCGCCTATGAACTTAGCTGTCTCCGGCTTGAAGTCCGGGCTGTCCGGCTCCACCACAACTGTCTCCACCTCGCACTCGGGATGTGTCTTTCTCTTGGCACCGTTGTTGGTGCGTTTCTTCTGAGGCTTCGGTTCCTGAGCCTCGGAAGTGGTAGGCACGGCCGGTTTTGTCTGACGCTCTGACGGCGAGCCCTGCAGACGCTGCACTGCCTGACGCGCGGCTTTCTCCTTGCTCAGTTCCGCACTTTTGCCTTTCATAGCCTCCTCCATTGAGGCCATTTGCTTGCGAAGTTCTTCTACGGTCGCTATCAGTTTTTTATTGGATAAAGTAAGCGAGTTGACAGAGGCCAACGCCTCGTCGAGCCGCTCTTGAAGGAACTCGACCTGGCGTTGTAAAAACTCTATCAACTCGTTCTTTTTCATGGTGTAAAGTTACGAAAAATATCTGACATACGCAACTTTTTACACCGCTTAATTGGTTGATTGTTAAAATATTAATCGCTATTTTACGGCCATTCTGAAGCGATTCTCGACCATCACCTTCACAGGCGTGAGGCCCCTCATCAGCATATAGAAATCGTCCCATTGAAGCCTGCGCACGCCGTCATCGCCCTTTTTCATCACCTCCCGGAAACGGCCTTGCGACAGTCTTTTGGTGTACATCAAAAATCCGTCACCGTCCCATTTAAGTGCCTTCATGGTCTTTCGGTCCTTCGAGAAAAACACATACACATCGCCCGATGCCGGTGAATGGCCCTTCCACGACCATACCATCTGAGTCAGACCGCGTATGCCGTAGCGCATCGACACCGGCTGCTGGCACACCCAAAGTCTCAGCCCCTGCTCAAGCCCCCACATCGCCTACCCCCTTTCCCATCTTTCTGACGAACCTTGCAATGACAGCCACATCAGTGTCCGCCGGAAAGCTGACGGCGACATGACCGTCTACCTTTACCGTTATCACATTGCCGCTGTCGGCTGGAAGGAAGCCGGCATCCTCGAAGATCACATTCTCGAACGGGATCTCCTGACAATGATGGCTTGACATTCCGGCACCCGCGGGACCCTTAAAGCCCGGAAGTCCCGTTACTCTCAGTCTATTGCGATATAGATAGCCATGCATCTGCTTGCGCGTTATGCCATACTGAAGGCAATATGCCTTGAATGTACCTGGCTGACGTCCTTCCGCACAAAGACGTTTAAACTCTTCATAAATCTGAGAACAGATTTTTCCAACCGCGTGATCACCGGCACTCCTGTTGAACTGAAACCCGGAAAGGGTTTTCACATTTTGAAATTCATCTTTCAGTATGTGACGCATCAACGATTGCTCTACTCCATGAGCCTTACAGTAGGAATTGAATGACGAAGGCTGTTTCCCTTCGGCACAGAGGGTACGGAAGGATGCGAAAACCTGCCTGTATAGTTCCACATTGTCCATAATTCAATTTTTACGGCAAAGTTAGAACTTATACAGGCAGGCTTCAATACGCTATCGCGGACGGTTGTACACCATCATCTTGACATAAGCCATACATTGGGCAACTGCATGAAACACGTCTATGG
>CAJMDR010000040.1 GCA_905212215.1 uncultured Porphyromonadaceae bacterium | reverse complement strand
CCCTTGTGCACGCCAGGGAGCCTGCGTCAGACTGTCGCCTCCTTTCTCAAGCACATCGCGCACCTGGGTCATCCACTGGTCAGCCGCCGACGCCTTACCTCCTTTGTATCGCCAATGTGCCGCCAGGCCCTTCTCCGCGACAAGATCCATGCGGCGTGAACGGAACTGCACCTCAACCCATTTTTTCTCCGGTCCCAAGACAGTGATGTGCAGCGATTCGTAGCCGTTGCTCTTCGGGAACGACAGCCAGTCGCGCATGCGGTCCGGGTCGGGAGTGTACATGTTGGCGAGGATGGAATACCCTACCCAACAGTCATTCTTCTCCCGTTCTTTAGGAGAATCGACAATCACACGTATCGCGAACAAGTCATAGATGTGGTCCATGTCCACCTTCTTGTTCATGATCTTGTTCCAGATTGAGAAGATGGACTTGGTGCGCCCTTTTATGGAGAACTTAAGCCCGGCGGCCTGAAGTTTCTCTTTTACAGGCTCAATGAAGCGAGCAATATAAGCATCGCGGGAACGCTTTGTCTGACTAAGTCGACGGGCTATTTCCTTATAAGTTACACGATCGGTGTATTTGAGCCATAAATCCTCGAGAGTAGATTTGATAGCGTAGAGACCCAAGCGGTGTGCCAACTCGGAATACAATGACTTTGCCTCAGCTGCAACCTCGCGCACCCATTGCTGATCGGGATGCAGATTGATGCGTTGCATGAGTACCAAAGAACGCACTATAAGCACCATCACCACACGAATATCATCGCTCAGGGCCAACAGCAGGCCGGAATAGTTTTCCTGATGCCCCATGGCATGTGTTGCGGCAAAACGCTCCACCTTAGCAATGCGCATCGACATTTCCGCCACTTCAGCGCCCCATAAATTCTTTATCCCGGCTTCATCAATACATTCGGCCTGCAGAGCCCCACTGAGCAGGATTGAAGTTATAATGACGGGATCGAAAATCACGCCATCGGCAAACGAATTGGCAATGTCAAGCCGCATGGAGAGTCTGGGGAGTCCATGTTCATCGTGGCTCTCGGGAAACCTAACGGCAGTGCGCCAAAGGTTGCACAAGGCATTGTACTGTTCCGGAGCGAGGGCAGGTTTCAGAGTCCGTGCCACATTCCGCAGCAACCGTATAGTATCGTTTCTTTCTTCTTGAGTCAGCATTTTAATGTCGGGTGAGAGCTAATTATTGTCAGTGAGTACGGATGAAATAAAAAATGGTGTCATAGGCGGCATCGCGTACCGGCTTAGCCGAAAGAATCAGATCATGCAATCCGCTGTCTATAGTCGCAACAACGGGATTATGGCCCAGCTTCATGCCACGTTTCTGCAACATAACCGGATCCAATACCGCATCGCCATGTTGGAAAGCGGGAGTCCAGGAACAGCCCTCCACCTTACGTGAACTGTGCATGACAAGAATCGGCACCTTGATATTTTTCCCTTTACGCCGCAGCTTACCTTGCGAGTTGTTTATGGCATGAATCCACGAAGCTGTTACCGGCGGCGAATATATCATTTTCCAAGTGGTGTCGTATGTCCATTCGCCATGATATTCCTTAAGCAAAGAATAAGCATAACCGTCGCAATGGCTCTGTTTGATTTTCTGAGAAGGAGCAATGCGTCCCCAGAAACTCACTAACGGAATCAGGAAATTACGATAAGTGGCATTGAAATTCCATTCCAGAAAAGGAGAATCGGTAACTACCCGATCCACCCCCACCTTGTCGCCCCTTTCCGCAGCCATAAAGGAAACAGTCAGGCCACCTGTGCTGTGTCCGCCAAGGGTAATGTCGGTGTTACCGTCGCGACGTATCTGAACCAATGCCGAATCAATATCATTGAAATATTCACGCATATCGCGCACATTGAACGGATACTGCCACGGCTCAAGGCTACGACCATAGCGCCGCAGGTCGACGGCATAGAAGTTGTAACCACTATCAACGAAGCGCTCTCCCATCTCTGCCTGAAAGAAATAGTCGTTGAAGCCATGTATATACAGGAAAGCCTTTTTGCTTCCCTCCGGATTCAGACGGCGAACAATGGTTGAGCGGCAAGGGCCGTCGAACGCCATCCCCTGGTCCACATAACGAGCCTCATACCCCTTTAGGATGTCGGCATGCCAGGCCGTGTCGAGTTTCTCGGCACGCTCCTTTACCGGTTTCCCGGAATATGCCACAAACGATATTATAGCAATGGCTATGACGCTGAAAAGTAACTTTCTCATTTTGTCGTATTGGGTGTTAGTACAGAAGCCGAAGCGGCTTCACATTCTTCTCTACACCGTGAAGAAGATAAGTAATCCACTTCCAGCTGCAAAGATACTCAATATAACAACACCACAAGCGGGAAAAGTTGGCCTTATTAGGCCTAAAAACGTACGATAAAAATTTTTTATCCTCAAAAATTTGCAGGGTTTCAAAAAAAGCAGTACCTTTGCAGCGCAAAAGGGGGAAAGCCCCTGGAGCAAGACATGGTGAATGTAGCTCAGTTGGTTAGAGCGACGGATTGTGGTTCCGTAGGTCGTGGGTTCGAGCCCCATCTTTCACCCCTTGACAAGGAGGATGCAAACAGTTCATGCATCCTCTTTGTTCTTTATATAGTTATTCCTGTCCGCATCATTACTAAATAATAATGTGCAGACACTAATTTCACCCTGATACTGAAAACACACGTATATGAGAAGTAAGTTATTAGCAAAGGCAGCGCTCGGCATGGCTCTCGCCCTTGCCGCCGGAAGCACTGCTCCCGCCTATGCACAGGACTGGGGACGGCTCTTGGGCGCCGGAGGAAAACTGATTCAGGCTACCACCATCAGCGACAGCCAGTTGGCTCAGTACATAAGCCAGTATGTTGCCCAGCTCGATGCAAAGAACACAGTATGTGGCCCTACCGACCCTTACACAATCCGTCTCGACAGCATAACCAAAGGCCTGACTCAGATTGACGGCATACCCCTCAACTTCAAGGTCTACAAGACCAACGATGTCAACGCCTTTGCCTGCGCCGACGGCAGTGTCCGCGTCTATTCCGGGCTGATGGACATTATGACCGATGACCAGATACTTGGCGTCATTGGCCATGAAATAGGCCATGTGGCTCACCACGACACCAAGAAAGCTTTCAAGCAGGCTTTGCTCAACTCCGCTCTGCGCGACGGCCTGGCAAGCACAGGCGGTGTGGTGGAGAGACTAACCGACAGCCAGCTCGGAGACCTGGCCGAGAGCCTGATGTCGGCTAAATACAGCCGCAAGCAGGAAGCACAGGCCGATGACTATGGCTATGATTTCCTCAAGAAAAACGGCAGGAATCCGTGGGCAATGGCAATGGCTTTCGAGCGCATGGAACAGATAGAGAATGCCTCACCGCAGGCCTCCTCGTGGGTAAACAACCTCTTCTCCGACCATCCCGAACTGGAGAAACGTATCGCCTCGATGACGAAGAAAGCTACGGCCGACGGCTATACCATGCCGGCTCAAGGAACACCGGGGAACGATGGTTCAGCTTTCCTGCATCCTAAGAAGACCACCAAGAAAACGGCTGCTTCTTCCAAAAAGACCCAAAAGAAGACAAGCAAGAAGTCATCTAAGAAACGCCGTTAAGCTTGCAACCTATGCTGCAACGAACACCTTTAAGCGAAGACCTTCATCCCTTGATTCATGATTTGATCAGGGATGAAGGACCGCATATTATCTCGCCACAACTGATTGACAAGATTATAAGTGTGGCTGACATAGTACAGATTAACAACGGACAGCCTCTGATAGAGTCAGGAAGTGTAAATCCTGATTTTTTCATATTGCTTGAAGGAATCCTGCGTCGATGGTATTGGAACGATGACCGCGAAATCACAGAAGCTTTCGCACTGCCGGGCACCCATATTCTCGACTATAACTCATATCTTCGGAAAAAAGGCTGTTTCTACACCATAGAGGCCTGTTGCCCCTCCCTGCTTCTGCATCTTACACGCCACCAATATGACCGACTTTTAAAGGAGTCGCATGAATTTGAACATTGGCGCCTGATGATGGCTTACAACGCACTATGGGTCAATGACTATAAAAAGACTGTTTTTCAGGGTGATGCCAAAAGCCGTTATCTCGCTCTTCTGGACAAGCGACCGGAAATATTAAAAAACGTTCCTTTAAAAATCATAGCATCATACTTGGGAATAAGCCCGAACTATCTCTCAAATGTCCGCAACGAAATACGCAAAGATGAATTAGGGTGAATACAATTTTATTCATTTCTTAAGATATCGTAGGTCTCTTTACTATTTTAGCCTTTAACTTTGCCGGTGATTCATGTTTCAAGCATGAATCAAAACATTGAAGTGATTCATATTATTTTATCACTTCGCATAGTTCTAACACCAAACCTATTCCACTATGAGGAAACTTTTACCCCTTCTCGTCAGCCTCCTGGCACCGGTTCTCGCGTTTGCGGCTGAACCCTACGACTTCATCGTCGATGAACTGTACTACAAGATTCACGACCAAGCCGGGCATACTGTATACGTATGCAATCCCAACACCTCCGACACCCGTTACAAAGCCGACACAATCGTTGTGCCAGCCACTGTTACACACCAGGGAACACAATGGACAGTAACCGGAGTAGCACCGCGCACTTTCTACTCCATCAACGTCAAGTCTCTGACCCTCCCCAACACGGTTAAGGTTATCGAGAGCAATGCCTTATCCCTGTGCCGCTATCTCACCCATCTCGACTTGGGCACCGGCATAGAAAGATTGGAAGAACAGGCCATCAGTTCGCTGGCAGGACTGACAGGCTTCAAGTTGCCTCCAAACGTGAAGTTCATAGGCAAGCAGGCTGTGGGCCTGACGATGACCACCGTCAACATTCCTGCTTCAGTTGACAGCCTTGACCCAACGGCATTCTACAACTGCAGCAACCTGGCAAGCTACACCGTAGACGAGAATAACCCAAAGTATAAGGCTGTGAACGGCGACATTCTCAGCAAAGACGGAAAGATCTTCCTCATGCATCCGCGTTACTCCACAGCCACTACTATCAGCCTGCCGGAAAGCGTTGTGGCCATAGGTCACCATGCCTTCTGGAGCTGCCTGAGCCTCACCACCCCTCTGGTGATTCCCGCAAGAGTAACCAGCATAGGCGAATGGGGATTCGCACAGTGCAGGAACATACCTTCGGTAGAAACCGGAGGACTACGCAACATAGCTCCTTTCAGCTTTGCCTGGATTTCTAAAGCCGAGAAGCTCACTATCAACTCTTCGGTGGAGAGAATCGAAGCTAATGCCTTCGAGAGCTTCGGCGGCAGTGCATACAAAACTATCGATTCCACACTCTTTATCCCTGCTAACATCAAGTTCATAGGAAGAAGTGCATTCACAGGAAGTGCCTTCCCGAAGCTGGAAATAGCCGAAGGCATAGAGCTCGTCGACACCATGGCATTCTCCGGAATGGGATACCTGCAATATATCAAACTCCCCTCCACACTGAAACGCATCAACATGCTGGGCTTCCAGACTCCTACCAAGCTCAAGGCTATCAATCTGCCCGCATCACTGACCTATATCGGCGATGGTGCCTTCATCGGTTCCAACAAAGTCCCCGAAGTTACCATAGGTGCCAACGTGTCCTACATTGGTCGCCGTGCTTTTGCACAGTGTACCTCGCTGAAAGCGATAAACGTGGTAGATGCCAACCCCTATTTTGCCAGCAAGGATGGTGTACTTTTCTCCAAAGATTTCAAGGTACTGAAAACCTATCCTTCCGGACTGACGGAAACATCGTACACCGTACCCACCTCTGTTACTGAAATCGAAGGTGGCTGTTTCGCAAGCTGTTCCAGACTGCAAAGTGTCATCCTCCACGAAAACATTTCAAAATTAGGTGTTGGCGTATGGCAGCAATGCAGCGGACTGAAGACAATAGAACTTCCCGATGCCATCACCGACCTTCCGGAAGGCTCTTTCATGAACTGCTCCAGCCTGGATTCCATCAAACTCCCGCGTCATCTTCGCACAATCGGCTATCAGGCTTTCTTCTACAGCAACCGTCTTTCGAAAATCACTCTCCCAAGGACTCTCGAATATATCGGTGATCAGGCTTTCTTCTGCATACCTTATCCCACAAGCATGTCTTCGAACCTGCTGACCGTTACAGCCAACATGAAGAAACCCTGCTATATCGGACAGGATGCATTCGCTGCTAAGACTTACACCAACGGCACCTTGTATGTGCCTGAGAACTGCAAGACGGCTTACAGCGCAGCTGATGGTTGGAAAAACTTCAAGAACATCAACGAAGATGCAAGACTTGACGTCAACGGCATTGATGCTGACGGCAACATGATAACCGTTACTTCCGGTGCCGGTTCAATCACAGTCACGGCTCCCGAAGCCCTCACCGTCAACGTCTACACCACCGCCGGAACAATCATCTATTCCGGAACGGCAACCGAGATTTCGAATCTTTCAAAAGGAATCTACATTGTTACTGTAGGCGACAAGGTATTCAAAGTGGCAATCTAAGAGGTTGATTAAAAATAAAAGTGAATTTTTAAACAACCTCTAAGCCATAGAAACATATTTCCAGAGCCTGACCGGGAACAAACATCTCCGGTCAGGCTTTGTTATTGATGTAGGACCGTACAAGTCGGCCAATTGATTTGGAAGCGATGCAAAATTTGATTACCTTTGCTAATCTTTCAGAAACTCACAAAAACAACTATATGAAGAGATTAATCCTTGCCGGACTCGTTCTGGCATCCGTGGCAACCGCCAGTGCTGATTTCCGCTTCAGCGCTTCTCCAGCATTGGCAGGGAAACCCGTCAAAGTGGAAGCCGTAAGTATCAACGACCTCCTCACAAAGAGCCGCAAAGACATTACTCCGGTGATGTTTGAAGCAGTGATGTCGCCCGACTTCCTGCTCGCTACTCCCGGCACCGAGCCTCAGCGATACACTCTCACCGTAGGCGACATGCGTCCTGTGCGTTTCTTCGCCCGGCCCACCGACAACATCAACATTTCCATCAGCGCAGAGGGTGAGACGATGATAACCGGCACTCCTATGCTCGACCAGGTGGCTGTGCTGCAACAACAGCTCACAGAGCCAATGAAAGCTTACCGCAAGGCTGCTGAAAGCAACGATGAAGCAGCTGCCGAAGTTGCGGAGAAAGCATACAACAAGATTCTCGTCGATTACGTAAAGGCCTATCCCGACCAGCGCGGTGCTACCTGGGCCGTTATGCAGATGGACACCGAAGAGCTGCTTCAATATGCACCCACCCTTACCGGCGATGCCACGACATGCCTGCTCTATCCCTTGCTCCAGAAGAACATAGAGAGCGCAAAGGCGCGCGTTGAAGCCGAGAAACATCAGCAGGAACTGGAAGACTCTCATGCCAAGGCTCCTGACTTCTCCCTGCCCGACCTCAACGGCAAGATGGTAAAGCTCAGCAGCTTCAAAGGCAAATGGGTTGTGATTGACTTCTGGGGTTCCTGGTGCATCTGGTGCATAAAAGGCTTCCCCGGACTGAAAGACACCTATGCCAAGTATAAGGGCAAACTCGAGGTCATAGGCATTGACTGCAATGACCCGGAAGCAAACTGGCGTGCCGCCGTGAAGAAATATGAACTTCCCTGGGTGAACCTCTACAATGCTGATACCAAAGGCGGTGTGATGAGCGCTTACGGTGTTCAGGCTTTCCCTACCAAAGTACTTGTAAACCCCAAGGGAAAGATTCAGAAGATATATGTAGGCGAAGACCCCGCTTTCTACACCGACCTTGAGAACCTCATCAAGTAACCGGACAATCAGAGAGTCAACCACAATACGAGGCTGTGTCACAACAATGGCACAGCCTTTTCAGTTTCTACAAAAAAAGTTGCTACTTGTATAGTAAGAACAAATACAGAGAGAGGCACAAATAATTGGCAGTCGTCATTCTTCACCTGGGTTATCGTCCTGCGCTGACCGCAGGCTGTGGTCATAAGGCGCCAACCCTTTAGCTTCCTTCTCTTCCCTGAAAATCTCATTGCGCAGGTTGCTGAGATAGTTAGGACTCATGCCTAAATATGAAGCAATAACCTTCAACGGAACATTATGCAAAATAGTAGGGCGGTTTGTCATCAGCGCCTTATACCGACTCTTGGCATCACCGGGGTACTCCGTCTTGCTCCAGTCATTCAGCCAGAGAGTGTTATAGGCCATCATCAGGCGCCAATGTTCGAATTCCCGCGAAGTAGCAAGCAATTCATCGTAATGGCTACGGCTGAGATGCAACAACAGACACGGGGTACAAGCCTCTATAGTGTACAGACAGCCACCGTCGTAATAATAGGAATTATAATCGAGTACCTGCGTTCCTTCCTCCGCAAAAGCGTCCGTAACCTCTACCTTGTTGTTCCAGTAGAATCTCCTTAATATCCCTTTCAGCAAAACATAGAAATCAGCGTTCTTGACTCCATATTCAATCAATGCCTCTCCGTTGCGGAGAACAAGGCTGTCTGAGAGTGATATGATATGGTCTATCAAAGGGACGGAGATGGTATAACGCCCCTCGCTATTGATGAGCTTGTGTATCAACTCTCGGTATTCGCCACCCAAAGGTCTGTAGATATGTGTGGTATCGCAATCCATACTTTGTACTATTTTATGAATTTTGCAAGGTCTGTATAAAAACCGGGATTTTCTCCTATATATATCTTCTGAATCTTGCCCTGGGGATTTATCAATACCTTGGTAGGAAAAGCCGTAATATTGTAATCTCGAATAATGGTTTTATTCCCCGGGCGGTTGTAGACATTCACCCATGGCAACTGGAACCGTTTCACTGCCGAGCGCCAATGTTCTTCCGAATCATTGCAGTCTATGCCTATTATCTCCAGCTTACCTTTATAATTGGCATACATCTTCTTCATGTCGCGGAACTCCATTATGCACCACTGGCACCATGAACCCCAGAAATCAAGCACCACCCATTTCCCCTTGAAATTTTTTAGTTTCACCAATTTACCGTTAAGGTCAGGCAGCGTGAACAGAGGAGCCATTTTAAGACCTGCTGCCATTTCCTGTTCATTCTGCATCTGCTGGTTATGGGTGCGAGTAACTCCGGTAAGCTTCTCCACTAACGGGAATATGATACATTCAGTGGCCCCACCCTTGAGCATAGCCGCATACTTGACCATTTCATCAGGTTCCATCTGCAATACTGCCCATGTGGCGCCCGGATGATCCGGATGTTTAGAAACATAGCGGCCTAAGGCTGTATTCAAAGATCGCAGCAACAGTCTCGCTGCCTTTTCGTCGTTATTGTTGGCTGCCTGCTCATACAGCTTCATAGTTTTGTTGATGCCGGGTTCTATGGCCGCTACCTGATCCAATAGTTCTGTCCCTGTAACAGTAACGTTGCCATAGCGGTCTATCTTCATATAAACCGTGTCCGTGGGCTGTGCATAGAATTGCTTAACCATATCTTCGCCGAGCAATATGGTGTAGCGTTGAGGCTCTTTCCCGGGAGTGCGAATCACGAATTGCTCTCTAACCTTTACATTGGTGACGGCAGGCACCAAGTCCCGGCGATTCTTAGTCATCACATCATGGAGACTGACAGCATTCACTTTCAGGGGAGCATCCTTCCACTGTCCCGCCGCAGTAACATAGATGTCCGCTCTGCCCTGTAGCAGACCGAACAGTACTGCCAGAAGAGAAATAAACTTCTTCATCGTCAAGTGTTGGAGCTATTATTATTAATCAAACCCTTATGCTGCTAATAATCAAACCCTCATACAGGATAAAGGTTTGTTTTGGGCTCTTGTCTATGCAAAATTAATAAAACAAAGAGAAACCGCCAAATTAAAAAATTATCGGCGGTTTCTCTTTATCGGTTATGTAGTGTGTCCCGGAGTCGGGACTGTTGAGCTATGTCAGTCCTTTATTTCCACTGCCAGGACTTCCTCCTCTTCATGCTTCTTGTCTTCCTGCAGACGCTTGTATTCGTCAGCGTTGGCCACTACCAGACGGTCGTATTCACGCAGACCTGTACCGGCGGGTATCAGGTGACCGCAGATCACGTTCTCCTTCAAGTTTTCCAGCGGATCGACCTTGCCCTGGATCGCAGCCTCGTTGAGCACCTTGGTGGTCTCCTGGAACGAAGCGGCCGAGATGAAGCTCGACGTCTGCAACGCCGCACGGGTGATACCCTGCAAGACCTGATTCGAGGTCGCGGGCACGATGTCGCGCACCTGTACCTGACGCATGTCCTTGCGTTTGAGACTCGAATTCTCGTCGCGCAGCTTGCGAAGCGAAATGATCTGCCCCGGCTGCACCGACGTGGAGTCGCCGGCGTCGGTGACGACCACCTTGTCGTACAGCGCGTCGTTGACATCCATGAACTCCCACTTGTCGACGATCTGATCTTCGAAGAAGCGGGTGTCGCCCGGATCCTCGATCTGCACCTTCGACATCATCTGACGGACGATCACCTCGAAATGCTTGTCGTTGATCTTCACGCCCTGCATACGGTACACCT
>CAJMDR010000039.1 GCA_905212215.1 uncultured Porphyromonadaceae bacterium | reverse complement strand
TCATGAAATGTAAACTTACCCCACAATTGTCCTCTGATGACTGGAAAGATTTTTGCAGCCGTTTTCATTTTTCTCCGGCTGATCTTCCATATATAAAAGCGATTTATACCGCACTTCTCCCACTGGTGGAATCCTGTGCGTATTACTCCCTCGATCAGAATCTGGATGGGATTTCCCTCCCTCATTATGCCTATGGATTTGTGACACTTGGAAATGGTATCGATGAGCTGTCAGAATTATATCTGAATCATGAACAGATCCAGGAAGCCTATATCGTGGACTGCGTCAGTCTTTTGCTTTTGTCAAAAGCATACGCAGAATTTGCACATGTGATAGAAGATCAAAGTGGTTTATCCCTTGCAGAATTATCTTTTCTGGGAGATACCTATTCCCTTGATCTTCTTCCACAAATCTATGAACGCCTTGCGCCGGATGCGATCGGTCTTACCGAAGGTCAGATGCTTCTGCCCCTCAAAACAGCTGCGCTTATCCTGCATCTGGATACAAATACACACGCAGACCTCAGACAATTATGTAATACCTGCTCAACCTGTAAGAATCTTTCCTGTCCTTCCAGAAAATCTCCTCTCCAGGACTTGCCGCATACTTATGGTGCCATGCAGATATTCCATATAACATAGCGTTTTAGCAAAAATCCATAATTCATGCAGCAGGATGGGAAACAGCTAAAGGAGCTGCATTCTCCTTCTATTATCTACCGTCTGTCAGTTCATCGATCAGTGTGATCACTTCCTCGATCATGTTGTCACAATGTGGTTTTTTCTCTCCACCCTTTGCTGCATTTGCACGCAAAAGATCTGCACAATCTGTCATACCGTCATGTTTTTTTGCAATACATTTCCGAAATTCATTCAATACAGCCGGCGACTCAATTCCCTTGGCACCTAATACCATGTATCCTGCTGCGATTGCTCCACAGGTTGCACCGCATCTCATTCCACCGCCAAAGTTACTGCCAATTGCTGCTGCCAGATCTTCATCCAACCCGATTTCCTTTGCATATACACGCATCACCGTCTGTGCACAGTTGCTGCTAACCGGCACTTCACTTCTTAATTCCTTTGCTCTTTCAGTGTGTTTACTCATTTTAAATATCTCTCTTTCGTTTTAAAATAATGTCAGTTGCTCATTCTTTCTTATTCTTTTTCATTTCCAGTAATTTTTTATTCATGCTCTGTGCATCTGCACGGTCACTCAGATAACAGATGATATTCACAACCGCATAGACTGCAATAATGAGAACCTCCATAAAAAGTACCATGCTAAAATTCTGGAAACTGAACCACTCAAATAATTTTCCAAGCCCTAAAACTACAATGTTCACAAAAATGAAATATAATAGCTGTCTGGCAAACATTCCCTTTTTTGACAGCTCCTTCGATGCATCTGAGTCAAACATAAGAACCGGAACTGAACACACCGCAGAAACTGCCAATATCTGCCAGAGTATCTTTACACTGATCTGTGCGTCAAATCCCCCGAAAACAGAAATAAAAACTGCTGCCGCTATCAATACACCAAACGTGACTTTGCCAAAAATATCCATCAACATTTTTAATTTCTCTGCCATCTCTTCATACCTCTTTTACAATCCAAGACGTTCTTTTAAAACAGGCACATACTGTCTTGAAATAATCGTCTTTTCGCCATTGTCTAATACTGCCTCAAAACGTCCGCCAAAGGCTGGTGATAAACTTTTTACTTTGTTGAGATTTAAAATCGCAGACTTTGACGCCCGCATAAACGATTCGACCGGAAGCATGCCCTCAAGTGTATACAATTTCTCCCGCACTTCGTAAACCTCTTTTTTGCAGCAGGCAAACACTTTGTTGTCGACCGTCTCAAAATAGTAAACTTCATCCGGCTCCAGCAGATGGATACCATTCTCGTTATATCCTGCGATCTTGGTGTTTCCCTGTTTTAATTTCTGGAGCAGATTTTGTATATCTTCGCTTAAATTCTGGCATTTTATAATGATCTCATCCTCTTCACCGGGGATTGTATCCAGTATGGTGATTTTCATCGGGATTCTCCTTTTGATGCAATTACTAAATACAGAATACCAAGAATTACGATACTTGTCACCATAATAAATATCATCTGGTCAACATTCACGACATGTCCCCGGAAAACCGGATTACAATCTAAGGAATCCCTGATTGCTGTCACAACCTCATCCGGGAAGCCATTCGCCGACATCTCCTCAAAGATTCCACGCAGCATATGGTTTTTCAGCAAAGAAGTCCCGTAAGTGCCCGGCAGAATTGACAATACTTTCTGCAGTCCGGTGTCGAAATTGGAGATTGGCATATACGCACCACATATAAATCCATAACCGGCACTCATGATCGTTCCGACTGCCGACATCTGCCCCTGTGTTTTCAGCGGATAACAGATGATACTTGAGAGTGCACAGCCAAATAATACCAGAAGGATCTCATCCAAAATCACCCAAAGTACATCCGTCACGCTCATGTACCAGCCCATTTTGCACATATAGATAAGGCAGACGACCAGTGCCAGTCCGTTGACCATTAGGGAATTGAGTAATGTTGAAAGAAAATATCCCAGAAAAATCACAGATTTTTTCACTGGGGACACATTAAAATCTTTTCTCGCACCGTTCGCAAGATCCTGCACCATCGTCAGGTTCACGCAGAATGTCACTGTGATACAACTCACAGACAAAAGTGCCGCCGCAAGCTGTGCCGCCACCGTTCCGTTGATCAGTTTGTCAGAAATCTGTACGGTATCCGGCAATGCAGACAAAAAGGAATCTTTATATACATTTGCAAGGAATGTTGCATATAAAACAATCAGAATTACCGGTGTAATCAGGGAAGAAAGAAACATCCCTCTGTCCCGGAAGAAAAGTTTTCTGTTTCTGCTTATCAGAGCTGTCATCGTTCTCATTCGCGCCCACCTCCTAAGGTTTTGCCTGTCACTGCAAGGAAAACATCATCCATACCGCCTTTTACAACCTCATAATCCTGAAACAATTCCTGATGCTCCACGATCAGTTTCGTTGCTTCTGACGTATTATCTACTTTTATCCGGTAACCATCACGTACTTTCTTATAATTATAATGTAAAGACTTAATTTGTGCTTCGGTTACACCATAAACAGAAATCGTGTCCTGCACATACCTGTTTTTTAACTCGTATGGTGTTCCTTCCGCCACAATACTGCCTTTGTCGAGAATCACCACATACGCGGCATTTGCAGCCTCTTCCATGTAGTGGGTTGTCAGAAAAACGGTCATCTGCTCCTCTATGCGGAGTTTTTCGATCACATTCCAGATCACCTGTCTCGTCTGCGGATCCAGCCCGGTAGTCGGCTCATCTAAAATAAGGATCTCCGGTCTGTGGAGCAATGCTCTCGCTATGTCGATTCTTCTTCTCTGACCGCCGGATAATTTTCCGACCGGGCGGTTTAAATAGTCGCCAAAGTCCAATATATCCAGCAGTTCCTGTAATCTTTTTTCAAATGCCTGGCCTGTAATGCCATAGAGAGCTGCCCGACTCTTTAAGTTTTCTTTTACAGTGAGCGGCTTATCAAGCACACTGTCCTGAAAAACTACGCCAATCAGCCGCTTTGTCTGTTCGCCCGCTCTTTGGTTATCGATTCCTTTAATCTGTACCGTTCCGCTGTCCTTCGATAACTGTCCGCAGAGAATTGAGATCGTTGTGCTCTTTCCTGCACCGTTCACACCTAAAAAGGCGAACAGTTCGCCTTTTTTCACACGAAAACTTAAGTCGTTGACTGCCTTTACATCACCGAAGGTTTTATTTAAATGATCAATGCGGATGATATCTGTGGATTCATGTTCGTTCTGCATATTGCACTCCCCTTTTTTTGTTATATCACTTAATCGAAATTGCTGGACAAAAATAACTTTACCGCTTTTTCTCTCTGATCATGGTATAACATAATCTGTTTTGGAAATCTACAGGGGATGCGGTAAGATGCGTTTTAAGATAGGTAAGTTGCATTATTCTGCTATGTAAACCAAAAAGAGACTCTACACTAAGTGATAATTCACCCATGTTGTGTCTCCTTTTGCCTATTTTTATCAAAGTAAATCATTTTCTGTAGAGTTACAATTATTGTCTTTTCTTTGTTCCCAGAAAAGCAATGTCTGTAGCTCCATCATATATCATCAAATCTTTTGGGGACACTATTATTTCATCTAAATACATAAATATATCTCCATAATATTCTAAAATAGTAGATGAAAATCTCAAAATTATATCTAAGGTACATTTAGAAATAGCAGTGGTAATAAACCATTGAATGCAAGCTATTGAAATTGATTTTTTATTATTTCTTATTTAGCCACTCATCACGGCGTTGTCTGCACTCTTTGAGAGTATCAGCCACGCAGGAATACAATTCTCCGTCAGTGTGGCGATAGTCATATTGGTAATGCTTTTTTCGCCTTGTGCGGTATCCGGTGTAAAACACCTCGTATTGTTCAGTGCCGGGAGTGGTGGTTGTACTCACTCCGTTGGCGGTCATTTTCGTTGCCATATCTCTTACGTTTTAGAATTTTACAAATATCATACGCTGTTCAAAAGTCTGTTCAGGGTCGCTGACCTTGCGCTGTTTTACCCAAAAGTGATGTTTGCCAAAGCCATACACGAAGTATCTGTCAAGGTCGCTGCGAAGGGCATATGCCGAGATTGTTTCCCGCAATTCCTTTTCGTCTTTCGTAAGCAATATGCGGTTTATCAGTTCAAGGACTGTTTCACGCACCTTGTTGTCAAAATCAAATATAAGACTTTCAATTATTACATTCATAATGGGTGGGGATTATGACCACCGCCATATTTCGGGCGGTGGTCGGGTTAAACTTTAGGCGGTCATTCTCTCCTTGATGAGTCGGGCGTTTGAGTTCACAAGGTCGATGATGCGGTCGTGATACTCGGTGTCCTTGTTATATTTGCCGTGGCACTGCACAACTTTGAGGGTCTGCAAGTCAACCTCTACCGTCTCTATTATGGTATCGCCAATCCTTGCCGACAATACCAGCGTGTTCTTTTTGAGGTAGTAGGAAGATGAGAATACGCAGATGTGCTGGGAGTTACCCTCTTGGCAGTATTCCTCTATGCTCTCAAGCACCTTCACCGA
The DNA here is from genome assembly GCA_905212215.1 of uncultured Porphyromonadaceae bacterium. Lineage (GTDB taxonomy): Bacteria > Bacteroidota > Bacteroidia > Bacteroidales > Muribaculaceae > Lepagella. The sequence goes on along the minus strand of CAJMDR010000039.1, from coordinate 5,556 downwards.
TATTTCATTGTCGGAGATTACCAGACCGAAGAATTTGGATTTTAGAGCCTTGAACTGTTCCTCGTTCTCTTTCTCTCGGAGCAGTCTTTCCTCGGCTCTCCTGCGGTCGGCTTCCTCGCGCTCCTTTCTGCGTCTGTCCTCTATCATTCGGCTCAATCCGTCGTGCGCCTCCATGAAATCTTCGGGGCAGATGTTCTTGGGATTGCGTAGGTCTTTGCCGAGGTTCTTCAGCATCCGCAGATAATCGCACCACATTCCGATGTTGTTGATATGATAGCGGTGGCGTTTGGCGATAAGGTACGATGCCCAAAATTCATCCGCATTGTCGGGATTGGCAATAAAGTATTTCATTTCCTCAATCTCTCCGGCTTTCAGCAGTGTTTCCATTCTTGGGTCTGCAAGCAGAGCCTTGAAAAGTCTGACGGGTGATATGCCGTGGAAATCACCCTTGAAGCCGTTGCGTTTGAGCTGGGGTATTACCTTAATTCTCGGATAGACATCGCTCCATGCGACAACATCATCATACAGTGAGTTGTGCGGGCGTATCTCCATTTCGCTCCAATAAGACCAGCAGTCGCAGTAATGGAAAGTAAATCCACGGAGCAGAGCCATGTCGGTAACTTTACCTTCCGGAGAAATCCACCTTTGCACGCCCTCCTGACAATAGAGTTGTCTGACCTCTCCCTTACGGCTTTCGCTCGTTATCTGCGACACACGGATTACTTGAAAACCCTTGTGCGCTGTTATGATGCTGAAATATGCGGTTTCCTTATGGGTGCGTTTGCGGGTGTCCTTCACTTTCAGTTCAGTTCCGCAGTGAGGGCATTTGCAACCTGCGACAGTGTCGCAAAGATTGCCTTTCTCGCCTTTCCAAACGTGTCCGCAGTCGGAGCAGGTCATTGTTCCGCTATTGGTGCGATAGGCGAAATGCTCAAAGCAGTGGCGGTATGCCCATTTCTCTTGTGTGGCGGTTATGGGGCGCAGTGTGGCGGATAGCCTTGCCACTTGCTTTTGTAATGCTGTCTTGGGTTTCATAGCCGTAATGTTTTAGAGGTCAAAAAGACTGGGTTGTGCGACTTGGGGATTGTTCTCGGTGGTTTTCTTTTCGGTGGTCTTGGGTCTGCGCATTTTAGCCATTTCCTCATCACGGAGTTTGTTGATGGCGTCCTGCCGTGCCTGTTCCTTTTCTTCCTCGGTGAGTTCTACCGTATGGTTTACCACCACTTTGCAGTTGATTGGGTTGCCGACCTCAATCTCGCTTTCCTCCCAATAGTGTACTGCCATTCCGAAGATTTCATCATCTGCAAAGCCGTTGCAACCGCTTTTCTGCACTTGGTTGATGATGTATGTAACGCAGTCCTCTACCGATTTAGAGGGGTTCGCAAAGCGGATGGCGAACAGAGCGTCATTATCGGCTCTCTTTTCAAGATAAGCCTTGATTGTGTCGTTGAAGGCTCGTGTGCCTCGGTTTTCTCTTGTGGTTGCCATAGTCGTAAATATTTTCAGAGTGTTAAAATCCAATAGATTGCCCCGATTGCGGTAAGGATTGAAATGAGCCAGCCTATTCCTCTCAGTATGGGTTTTGCTATCGCCCACAACGCTATCCCGATAACCGCCCCGATAATGATTGCCACCGCCTTGACCGCCCTTGTAATCATGCGGTAATGATAGGAGGATTGGCGAGCTTGCCTTGACCTAATATCTTTATGTTTTCCTGTGGCTTTCATATCGGTGGGAGCTTTTTTTTTAACCATGCGTCCAAAGACAGTGTGGTTGTATGAGTTGCTTGACACCTGAAAGGCGTGGGGCGGCAAAAGAGGGATGTTCGGGCCTTGACATAAAAAATACGAGTGCAAAATGAAGTATTCGCCGGAGCTTGCGCAGGCAAATACCATTTTGTGTCTGGAGATTTTTTATGCCAAAGCCAGAAGAATATCCCTCCGCCACACGTTAGGTTAAGGCAAGCAACTCGTACTGACCCACTTGTTGACGGTACGCCTTGTTGAATAGGCTCCCCCGGATGAAAGCCCATGAAAACATAAATCGTCGCTGCCCCGACGGTGGCAGCGATGGACTGTAACACTGAAAAAAAAGAAAACCGGTGCAGCCCCGATAAAAAAGAAGTGTGCCGCAATGATGTGGATCTGAAAGGCCCGTCATTGCTACACTGTTCTTTTAGGTGGATGCTGTTCAAGCGATGAGTGAGGGGGCGGTCGTAAAAGTCCTTATCCGGCAATGCGCCCCGGAACACGGACGGCAGCCATTCAGTCTTATGGTGACGGCAGCGTCTCCGATGCCATTCATAAGGCGATGGCCGTTGTCGGTGTTCAGCATTGCCCATAGGCGTGAGGCGGTCAACAGATTTCAGTGGACTTGTCCACCGTAATATGTTGACGGCATATCGCCGCAGACACGGAAGACCGCCCCGTCTCTCACCGCTTTGGAGTAAAATAAATGCGGAGAATAATCCCTTCAACACTGGGTTATTCTCCGCTATTTTTGTTTAGGTAGGTTATGGTTGTGTTATACTTGTGGCATCTTGAATATTACCAAATCAGGACTTAGACGCCCCATTTCAGCAGAAAGTGTTTCCGGGAGGAATTTAGCGTACACTTTCTCAGTAACATCTGTGCTTGCATGACCAAGTAGGCGGCTGACAACAGTCATAGACAATCCTTTATTGAGTGCAAGAACTGCAAATGTATGGCGCGCAACGTGCATTGTCAAGCTGAAGTTGAGTTCAAGTTTCTCTCCAACAACATTAAGCGATTGGTTAATGCACTTTGTCGCACTGTTCCTGGCGCGATACAATTCTTCCTCATTATCAATGTCCAGATTCTCCTTGACTAAATCAAATACATATTTGGTATCCGGGCGTTTTTCCTTCCATTTCTTCAGTATTTCTATGGCGGATTCAGACAGAGGTATTACATGGCGTTTATTTGTTTTTACCATGACCTTGCGCAGTTCCTTCTTGTCAAAGTCCAAGTGGCCCCATTGAAGGGTCATCACATCTACAACACGCAGTCCGCAGGCGTGAAATGCGAATAAGAACATTTCTATGAACTCTTTGCGGCGCGGTTCTGTATCGTTTTTATAAAACTCCAGTAGTTTTAAGAATTCTTCTTGACTTAGGCTCTTGCCGTCAAATTCCTTCTCATCAATAGATAAGGATACTTTGGGAGCAATTCTCATGTCCTGTATTCGGGCATTGATAGCAACATCTATCATTCGTAGTTCCGTAGCATAGGCACAGGCTTTTAGAATCGGTGTAAGTGAATGATTGATAGTTGCATCACTGTTTTGTTTGACCTCTCTACGCCAAGTGATATACTCATCTACGAGTTCTACTGATATTTCTCCTACATAAATACTGTCGTTTTTGTAGGTGCCACGTTTAGTTGAGCGTAAGAATTCCTGAAACATATTCATTCCGCTCTTTCCATTCATATAGCGGCTTCGACCTATTCTGTTACGAGAATAGTCTGAGTCCAATCGTTCAAGAGCAAACTCAACAAAATCCTTGCCTTTATCCTCCCTGATGACAGGCTTATCAGCGAGAAAGTCATTTATGAGTTGAACGGTAATCTGATTCGGGAATTTCTGAGAATACTCCGCTAATAAACCATCTATTCTATCAACTCGGTTAAGCAGAACGCCATTTATCCGGTTAGCTTCGGGGCCGTAAGATGATTTTACACCGCCGCGCCCCTTATTGAGCTTTTCGTTCCAATCACCAACCTTGACAAATATGTTCATGCCCTTTCTTACGATCTGTCTATTCCAAGTATATTCCAGTTCGACAAGATAAGGCTTATTGTTGTCAACAGCCCCACGGATGCGGAGCCTGTATTTTCCCAAAGGGTATAGTCGTTTTGGTCTTCCCATAATGGAGAGATGTTTTTGGAGTTAAAAATGCCGGTTTATGTAATACTCACAAACCACTGCAAAGGTAATGAATTTTAGCCAAACAAACTCAATATTTCCTCCAAAAAATCGGATTTTAGCCAAACAAACCGCACCATTTAAGGCTATAAAACACCAATGGCCAAACAAATTATATTTTGCTTGACCATTGATTATCAGGTATTTACGTTTAAAATTCTTCTTAATACTCGTCCTCGTTGAAGAAGAAGTCTTCTTTCGAGGGGTAATCCGGCCAGATTTCCTCTATGCTCTCGTAGCTCTCGCCCTCGTCTTCGATTTCCTGGAGGTTCTCGATGACTTCCATAGGGGCGCCGGAGCGCATGGCATAGTCTATTAGCTCATCCTTGGTAGCGGGCCAGGGGGCATCCTCGAGTTTTGAGGCTAATTCAAGTGTCCAATACATATTGTCGTGTCTTTTTTATTTTGCAGTTTTTTGGAAAAACGGCGCAAATATAGCGATTAGTGTGCAATGGTGAAAATTATCTCTGCCACATCAGTTCCGGCACTCCGGCAAGGTGGTTGAAGTAGCGAGAAAGGATGAAAAGATAGTCGCTGAGGCGGTTGAAATAGCGTAACACTCGTGCATCTACTTTTTGTACGGCGTCGAGGCGTAGAATCATCCTCTCGGCGCGGCGGCACACGGTGCGTGCCAGATGTGTGTGGGCGCTCAGAGGTGTGCCTCCCGGAAGAATGAAGGAAGTAATCTTAGGGGTGGCGGCGTCAAGGCTGTCTATGTTTCTTTCCAGAGCGTCGATCTGTTCCTCTTCCAGACCATAGAGGGTAGCCGGGTTGTCGGCGGGGGAGTCGGTGGCGAGATAGGCGCCGAGGTTGAACAGCGTGTTCTGCACCGATTGCAGGAACGTTTTTATCCCCTCAGGGCAACCGGGATAAGTGAGCACTATGCCCAGGGTAGCGGAGAATTCATCCACAGTGCCGTAGGCGTCAAGACGCACGGATGCTTTTGGCACACGCTGACCGCCTACCAGTGAGGTGGTGCCGTCATCGCCTGTGCGTGTATAGAGATTGCTTTTCTTCATCGTTGCAGGAATTTCTCACTATAACGATGCAGAGCGGCAATTGTTGCATCCGGACGGAATTTTTTTTGCCTGCTTAAGGAACGGGGCCTAAAGATCCTGCCTTAGATGGTTAAAATCGACTCCGATTATTCTATTCCGGAGCTATAGTCCAGGGTACCGAAAGAATGGAAATTGTCGTAGATGGGTTGCAGAATCCATTCTCCTGCTGAGTTGATGAGGCCGTATTTGCCCGTGAGTTTGACAATGTAGTTCGGTGCGAGTTGCTTGATTTCGTCGTAGAAACATTCCAGCACCTTGGTGCCGTTCATGTTCAGCATGCCTACTTTGTCGCCTTGCCAAACCACATACTTGTTGCCGAGTTTCTCAATATCCGTGTATTCGAAAGACACAATTATGGCGCCGGATTTGGAGAGCATGCCGCACATATTGTCCTTCTTTGCCTTCCAGTTGATGGAAAGCTTGGTGACCTCGTCGTAGAGACAGGGAACGAGGCGCAGTCCTTTCTTGTTGTAGACGCCTTGCTGTCCGCAGCTGTCGACAATGAAATAGCCTTGGCATGGAGTGATGGCAGTGTAGCGGCAGGCAAAGCTTT
>CAJMDR010000038.1 GCA_905212215.1 uncultured Porphyromonadaceae bacterium | reverse complement strand
TGCGAGGAGAGGGATTCAACGATGATGAAGCTATAAAAAATGCTCTCTCTAAAGTGAAGCGGTGAAAGCCTTCTGTCTCAGCGGCATAGGATTTGCCATGACTCATTTTAACAACAAATAGTCATTAAAGCGACTCGGCTGTCAATATGCCGATTCGCTTTAAGTGACACAAAAACCTTTAGAACCATGAAAAAAACTGCAATTGCCATGAGTGCAATGTTATTGCCTGCCCTGCTGGCCACAAGCTGCGGAAACGGCAAGGAGGCAGCCATACCGGCTCCCAGCGTGGAGGTGGTCGACGGCATGGTCTCCCCCGAGGTGCTCGAGGCTTTCGCCCGCATCAGCGAGGCCGTTCCAAGCCCCGACGGACAACGCATAGCGTTCACTGTCGGTTACGAGAGCATCGAAAGCAATTCCTCGAACTCCGACATCTACATCATGAACCGCGACGGCAGCGACATCAAGCAGATTACCCAGTCGCCTTCTTCCGAAAGCAACCTGCGTTGGCTTGACGACGATTTCATCGCTTTCGTATGCAAAGATTCCGAGACAGGTAAGCCGCAGATGTTCTCAATTAACAAGAACGGCAGCCAGCGCAAAAGAATCTCCAAACTCGAGGGTGGCGTAAGCTGCTTCGAAGTATCCCCCACCGGCGACAAAGTGCTCATGGGTTCTACAATCTCCGCCGAGGACAAGGACTCCGCACTCTTCAATGGTCTGCCCCTTACTACCGGCCGCGTGGTAAACGATCTCATGTACAAACATTGGGACGAATGGGTAACAGACATACCGCATCCTTTCATCGCTGACTTCAGCAACGGTGAAGTCTCCGGGGAAGCAACCGACATCCTCGCCGGCAAACCATGGGAATGCCCCATGAAACCTTTCGGTGGCAGCGATGCATTCGCCTGGGCTCCTGACGGAAAGAGCTTCGTGCTCGTTTACCGTGCTCTTACCGGCAAGGAATATGCGTTCTCGACCAATTCCGACATTTACCTCTATGACGTCACAGGCAAGCTCATCGCTAACCTGAGCGAGGGAAATCCCGGCTACGACACCAACCCCGTTTTCTCGCCCGACGGAAAATCGCTGGCATGGCTTAGCATGGCCACCGACAAGTTCGAGAGCGACAAAAAGCGCCTTATGGTGATGGATGTCAAGACTCGTGCAAAACGTGACCTCACAAAGGATTGGGACCGCTGGCCAGAAGGTCTCGCCTGGACTCCGGACTCCAAGTCCATCGTCTTCAACGGCTACAACAACGGCACAATGCCCATCTTCCGCATCAACGCCGCTACAGCACGCATCGACACTCTCGCAGATGCTGACCAGAACGGTTACTGGGACTATGTAGGCGTGCAGCCGCTCGGCAACGACACAGTGCTGGCCCTCCGCCACAACATGCGCCGTCCAAACGAGGTATGCGTCGTGGCTAACGGCATGAAGCCTAAAGACATCACCGCCATCAACGAGCCTTTGCTGAAGAAGCTGAAACTTGGTGGCGTACGCAAGGAAATGGTGCCCACTACCGACGGAAAGCTCATGACGACCTGGATCATTACGCCCCCGGACTTCGACCCCAACAAGAAATATCCTGCCATACTCTATTGTCAGGGCGGTCCACAGCAGGCTGTAAGCCAGTTCTGGAGCTATCGCTGGAACTTCATGATAATGGCGGCTAACGGATATATCGTCATCGCGCCCAACCGCCGCGGTCTCCCGGGCTTCGGCGAGGAATGGAACCTCCAGATTTCAAAAGACTACGGCGGCCAGAACATGCGCGACTACTTCTCCGCCGTCGACTACATGAAGGACAAATATTCCTACATTGACGCTGACCGCATCGGTGCCATAGGTGCAAGCTACGGTGGCTTCTCCGTATACTGGCTCGCCGGACACCATGAAGGCCGTTTCCGCGCTCTCGTAGCTCACGCCGGCATATTCAACATGGAAGCCCAGTACCTCGAGACCGAAGAGATGTGGTTCGCCGATTTCGATATGGGTGGCGCTCCCTGGGAAGTAAACAACGAGGCTGCTCAGCGCACTTTCGCAAATTCTCCCCACAAGTTCGTCGACAAATGGACAGCTCCTATTCTTGTTACCGTGGGTGAACTTGACTACCGCATCCTTGCCTCACAGGGCATGATGGCCTTCAACGCCGCCAAGATGCGTGGTCTCGAAGCTGAGATGCTCGTATTCCCCGATGAGAATCACTGGGTACTGAAACCGCAGAACGCAGTGCTCTGGCAGCGCACGTTCTTCCAGTTCCTCGACAAGTATCTGAAGAATCCTACCGCACCCAAGAAAGCAGCTCCCGCAGCTACTACACAAGAAGCTAAGACAGAATCCACCGACACCGCAGCTCAGAACTGACAGAAACCCTAAAACCCAATAAAAAGCCGGAGGCAGAAATTTCACTTTCAGCCTCCGCTTTTATTTTAAAACTCTGAATTTGCTAGTTTGTAAATCTTATAAGCCTCATAAAAAAGAGTCCTGGGTTGTAGGCTTCCGCTCAGCGGAAGCTAAGTACCTCTTTCAGAGTCTTGCAGCGCAGTAATATCCAAGATATAAAGCTAAAAAACCGCATACGGTACTTGCTGACCAATAAAGAATTGCGTACCACAAGTTGCCTCCTTGAAAAAGAATATAATTCTCGTTCATGAAGGTAGAGAATGTGGTGAACCCTCCACAAAATCCAACGGAAAGGAATAGCAGCAATCCCCGGGAAATAGAAGAATAGCGTGCTGCAAAAGCGTAAAGGATTCCTATTAACAAACATCCGGTCACATTAATAATAAATGTACTCCAAGGGAAGAGCTGGGTGGTTGTGTGTTGTGCCATCACCCTGCTCACCAGAAAGCGCGATGCCCCACCTAATCCGCTACCGGCAAACACCAATGCTAAATCACCCCAATTCACATCAAATTCCGAAAAACTCGGAAACATTATTGTCAGTAATCTCTTCAATTTCTGCCTTTTCCATACCAAGGCATTTCGCCACCTCTTCCGCCACCGACTGAATGTAGGCGCTTTCATTACGGCGCCCACGATATGGCACCGGAGCAAGATAAGGGGAATCCGTTTCCAGCAGTATCCTCTCTTTGCCAATGTGTGCCAATGCCTCGCGTAATTCAGGAGCATTCTTGAAAGTCACGACCCCGTTGATGCCGAAATAATAGTCTCCCAGCTCGCGTATGGCCTCAACATCAGCAGCGTTACCGGTAAAGCTATGAAAGACTGCCGGCACATCGTCGCCATGTTTCCTCAACACTTCGAGTGTCTCATACAAGGCCTCGCGACAATGTATAATAAGAGGAAGGCCTCTCCTCTTTGCTATCTCTATTTGAGCCGCGAAAACCTCTTTCTGCCTCTCAAGGGTAGATTTATCCCAATAGAGATCCATCCCTACTTCACCTATCGCTACCGGCTTGCAGACAGCGAAAGTATTCATAATGCTTTCTATTTCCTCACGCCAGTTTTCCGAGGCATCGCAAGGATGCAGCCCGGCTGCCACATAGGTGCAATGAGGAGATGCTTTGTGCAACGCTATTAACTGCGGAGCGCTCTCCACATTTACATTAGGCAAAATAAAGCGGTCTACCCCTGCTTCCCTCGCCCGAGACAGAACCTTGTCAGGCCCTTCGGGAAAAGCCTTCACATCATATATATGTGTATGAGTATCAGTCATGCTATTGCTAAGGCTCTATTAAATTGGCTATGCGCTCTTATTTCTCTCTGTCAACAAGAAGCTGAACAAGGTCGGCAAAGGATTTTTTACCCTCCTCCGAGATACCCGGCACCTCAATGACCTCCAATGCCTGATGGCAATAATCGTTCACTGCTTCCCTGCAGGCTTTGGCCATATCCATGGAGTCGTATATCTCCCGAAAAATGATGAGTTTCTCCTTGCCTCGTTCCATCTTCATCGCCGTGCGAAGGGCATCTGCCTTCTCTCCCCCTCTGGCAAGAGCGGTAAGAAGAAGGAAAGTCTGCTTGTTGTTCTGCACATCGCCTCCAATGGGTTTACCCAAAGTCTTTTCATCGCCATACATGTCGAGATAATCGTCATGTATCTGGAATGCTATGCCCAACTTTATTCCGAAGTCATAAAGTGCATTGGCAACCCTCTCGGAAGCATTCCCCACCAAAGCGCCTGTTTTTGTCGCGGTACCCAAAAGCGCTCCGGTCTTGAGGGTAATCATGCGTATGTAGCGTTCCAGAGTTACAGGCTGCATTAAAGTCTCGAACTCCATGTCCAAAGCCTGTCCTTCGTAAACTGCCATCGCACCGTCGTTGAAAGTTTCAAGCACTGAACGCAGACAATGGTCCGGAACCTTCATCACCGTCTGCGTAGCAATGGTAAGCATGGCGTCACCACTGAGAATAGCAGTGTTTTCATCCCAGCGGGCATGCACCGACGGACGACCACGACGTGTATCGCTCTTGTCCATCACATCATCGTGAAGCAGAGTGAAGTTGTGGAAAATCTCCACACCTACGGCAGCCTCGACTGCATCCTCGGCTTTACCTCCTACAGACTCGCAGGCCATAAGAGTCAACACAGGACGCAAACGTTTGCCGCCGCCCTCAAGAGTATAGACAATAGGGTCGTAAAGATTCGGTACCTTCTCCTCATGGATTTCTGAAGGGATGCGTGTCCGAACCACGGCACTGTTGGCCATGGCGGAATATTCCTTGAAACTCTTCATGTTCCGGCTAAAATATTATTATAGGTGTTCAGGCATATTGATATACTTCGCATAAACGGCCCGGTCTATCTGACGGCCACCGTCGGTATGCAAAGCTGCCTTGAAGCCCTTTACGAACTGCACATAGGTCGTGGTATCGCTGCCGCAGGCTTTGCGGAAGGCTGATACCTCAGCGTCTACATCCTTCAGCGTCATCTTCTTCTCGCGCAACTGTTCGAAGTAGTTAAGCCCCAAACGCAGGCCGATGCCCATGGGATCTTCAGTACCGGCTGCTTTCACCAGACGCATTTTCTCTTCCAAAGAGTAGGTGTTTGCGTGGTTGTCCCATTCCATGATGAACTTCTCCTGTTGGGGAAGCTGAGAGGCATAATGCTCGTAAGCATACAGATATGCCGTATTGGTGGAACGCAACGACACATCAGGGATATGACCCAACGAAGCCTCGATGATGAAGCGTGCCACGGAATCTGGTTCCACAGCCTCCATCAGATATGCTACTTTCTCTTCGTCGCTACGGCTGTTGAAATCCTTCGGGAAATCGTTGCCGCCTTTTGAACCGGAACAGCCTCCCAAAAGAAGGGCGAGGCATGCTGCCGGAATCCATGTCTTGAATTTCTTCGACATTTTGAATGCATTCATTAATTCACCGCGAAATTACAAAAATAGTTTGATATAGAAGTTGTTACAGCCACATAATTAATAAAGATGTTTAATAACGACCCTTCCCGGCCCCTCCTAAGCCTCAGGAACACCAAAACAACCCATCCACCAACTCATCAACCCATCCACTCATCAACTCATCAACTCATCAACTCCCATTTACTCCGTCTCTTTTGTTCATGTGCAAGAGGCCTGCCTCTTGTGGAGCGCAAGCACCACCCCCAAGCCCCATGAACAAAATTCTTCACCGATTTTTATCCATAGTTGGCGGCATTGATGAAAAAGTATTAACTTTGCAGTATGGAAAAAATAGATGTGCTTCTCGGCCTGCAATGGGGCGACGAAGGAAAGGGCAAGGTAGTAGACGTCCTTACCCCCGCATACGGTATTGTGGCCCGCTTCCAAGGGGGTCCCAACGCCGGCCATACGCTTGAAATCAATGGGTCAAAACATGTGTTGCGCTCCATCCCGTCGGGAGTGTTCCAGCCCGACACCGTAAACGTCATCGGCAACGGAGTGGTGCTGGATCCGGAGTTGCTCGCTCTCGAAGCCTCGGAACTGGAAAAAGCCGGGGTAGACTTGCAGAAAGTGCTGCGCATCTCGCGCAAGGCACATTTGATTATGCCAACCCACAGGCTCCTTGACGCCGCCAACGAGGCAGCCAAAGGCGCCTCAAAAATCGGCACCACCGGAAAAGGCATAGGACCCACTTACACCGATAAGGTGAGCCGCTATGGTCTCAGGGTAGGCGACCTCGAACTCGATTTTGAAAACCGTTACAGAAATGCCCGCGACAGGCATCTGAACATCCTCAGACAGATGAATTTCCCCCTCCCCGGGGATTTCGACGCCATGGAACAGCGATGGCTCCAGGCCGCCGCGAGTCTGCGTCGCTATGAACTCTGCGATACCGACTGGCTCATCAACGATGCCCTGCGCGAAGATAAAAAGGTATTGGCCGAGGGCGCTCAGGGCACAATGCTTGACGTGGACTTCGGTTCTTATCCCTTTGTTACCAGCAGCAACACCGTGAGCGCCGGAGCATGCATCGGTTTAGGGGTGGCACCTAAGCATATAGGCGAGGTGTACGGCATCTTCAAGGCTTACTGCACCAGAGTAGGAGCCGGACCTTTCCCAACCGAACTCTTTACAGCCGACGGCAAAACACTCTGCGACCGTGGCCATGAATACGGTGCCGTTACAGGGCGTCAGCGCCGGTGCGGCTGGATTGACCTCGTGGCTCTGCGCCATGCAATACAGGTGAACGGCGTAACCAAGCTGATAATGATGAAGAGTGATGTGCTCGACACATTCCCCATCATACGCGCATGTGTGGCCTATGACATCGAAGGACGCGGCAGAACCGATCGTTTCCCCTACGATGCCTCAGCCCTCAACATAAAGCCTGTTTACGAAGAACTGCCCGGTTGGCAACAGGACATGACCACGGCTAAATCACCCGAAGATTTCCCCGAGAACTTCCGCAATTACATGAAGTATCTTGAAGAGAAACTCGAAGTGCCCATCGCCATTGTCAGCGTAGGTCCCGACAGGCTCCAGACCATAAAGATGAGTGACTTCTGACCACTCCCCTCTCCCCGCAACAAGAAGATTTTTCTCAAAAACAACCATTACTCTAATATCATGGCAAAAGTAAAACCATTCAAAGGACTCCGTCCACCGCGCGAGATGGTGGAGGAAGTGGTTTCGCGTCCCTATGATGTTCTGAACAGCGAAGAGGCCCGCAAAGAGGCCGAGGGCAATCCCAAATCGCTCTATCACATCATCAAACCCGAAATCGATTTCGAGCCCGGAACAGACGAGCACGACCCCAAAGTCTACGAGAAGGCTGTGCAGAACTTCCACGCTTTCCAGGAAAATGGATGGCTCGTTCCCGACGCTAAGGAAAATTACTACATCTATGCACAGACCATGGATGGCCGCACCCAGTATGGCTTCGTAGTGGCAGCCTGGGTAGACGACTACATGGAAGGCCGCATCAAGAAACATGAGCTTACCCGCCGCGACAAGGAAGAAGACCGCATGAAACATGTGCGCATCAACAACGCAAATGTAGAACCGGTATTCTTCGCTTTCCCCGACAACGAAGCTCTGGAGGAGATAATCCGCAAAACCACCGCCAATGCTCCGGAATATGACTTCGTGGCCCCCGACGGCTTCGGTCACACTTTCTGGGTTATCGACGATGAGGACACCATAAAGAAAATCACCGAGGAATTCGCCAAGATTCCCGCTCTCTACATCGCCGACGGACACCACCGTTCCGCCGCCGCAGCTCTGGTAGGTGACGAGAAACGCCGCAACAACCCCAACCACCGTGGTGACGAGGAATACAACTATTTCCTTGCCGTGGCTTTCCCCGCATCGCATCTGCGCATCATCGACTACAACCGCGTAGTACGCGACCTCAACGGTCTCACTCCTGCCGAGTTCCTCGACAAGGTTCGTGAGAACTTTGAAGTGAAAGACATGGGCACCGAGATCTATCATCCCGCAGCCCTGCACAACTTCGCCCTCTATCTTGACGGCCATTGGTACAGCCTCACCGCTAAACCGGGCACTTACGACGACAACGATCCAATCGGCGTTCTCGACGTTACTGTAAGCTCCGACAAGATTCTGCGCGACATCCTCGGCATCACCGACCTCCGCAGCGACAAACGTATCGACTTCGTAGGCGGCATCCGTGGTCTGGAGGAACTCCAGCGCCGTGTGGACAATGGCGAGATGAAGATGGCACTTGCCCTCTACCCCGTCACCATGGATCAGCTGATGCAGATTGCCGATACCGGCAACATCATGCCTCCCAAAACTACCTGGTTCGAGCCTAAGCTCCGTTCCGGTCTGGTAATTCACAAACTCGACTGAACAGTCTGAGCGAAGGAATCGCCAACAAACCAACCCACTCCGTCGTGACGACGTAGTTTTATTCAAAAAGTTTGCACACAGACCCCCGCACAGCCCACAAGGCTTTGCCGGGGTCTGACCTTTTTCGCCCAATTGGGTCAACTTCTTTCAGAACTCAAAGTGCAAAGCCAAAGTGCGAGGTTCACGGAAGTATGATTTTATGCCAGACTTGCATATGTCGGGAATATTTTATAATTTTGTAAATAAATCCGAGGCTATGCCTCGATACCATGAAATAACCTAAAAATCGCGACTATGAGTCAAATAATAACAGTAGAAGAAGCCGTAGGAAAAGTAAAAGACGGCATGACGGTAATGGTAGGCGGCTTTCTGGCAAACGGCAGCCCCAACAAGGTCCTCGACGCCCTGGCAAAAAGCGGTGTGAAGAATCTCACCGTAATCTGCAATGACAGCGCATATCCTGAAAAAGGTATAGGCCAGCTCATAGTCAACAAGCAGCTCAAGAAACTTATTGTAAGCTACATCGGCGCTTGCCCCCAGACTGCGGAACAGATGAATGCCGGTGAATTGGAAGTGGAATTCTCACCTCAGGGCACCCTGGCAGAACGTGTCCGTGCAGGCGGTTTCGGACTCGGCGGTGTCCTCACTCCTACCGGCCTAGGCACTGTTGTAGCTGAAGGAAAACAGGTTCTCAATATCGACGGCAAAGACTATCTGCTGGAGAAACCTTTGCGTGCTGACGTAGCCCTCATCGGCGCCAGCGTAGCCGACAAGAAAGGCAACCTCCGTTTCAACGGCACTTCGTCGAACTTCAACCCTATGATGGCTACCGCAGCCGACGTGGTGATATGCGAACCCAAGGAAATTGTGGAGACAGGCTCAATCAAGCCCGAAGATGTCCACACTCCCGGAATGTTGGTTGACTTCCTCGTAGCTGAATAATACTAAAAAAATCAATCCCGGCCCAAGAGAATCACAAACTCTCAAGGCCCGACAAAAATACCTTAAATCATGGAAAAGACAACACTGCGAGTACGCATGAGCGCCAAAGATGCCCACTACGGAGGCAACCTGGTGGACGGCGCACACATGGTACATCTGTTTGGCGACGTGGCCACAGAACTGCTTATCATGCACGACGGCGACGAAGGCCTCTTCGCAGCTTACGATAATGTTGAGTTCCTGGCTCCCGTATATGCCGGCGACTACATCGAGGCTCGCGGCGAGATAACCGCTTACGGCAACACTTCCCGCAAAATGAAGTTCGAAGCCTGGAAAGTAGTAGCTCCCCGTCCCGACATCTCCGCCTCGGCAGCTGATGTTCTTCCGGAACCTATCCTGGTATGCCGCGCAACCGGTACTTGTGTAGTAAAGAAAGCAGACCAACGTATTCAGCATTGACCTGTCATGGAGAAACTGATTATCACAGCAGCCATCTGCGGCGCGGAAGTCACCAAAGAACAGAATCCCGCCGTTCCCTACACAGTAGAGGAGATAGTGCGCGAGGCAAAATCAGCCGTTGACGCCGGAGCTGCAATAGTGCATGTGCATGTTCGCGAGGACGACGGCACTCCCACCCAGAGCAAAGAACGCTTCAAGGAGTGCATGGACGCCATCCTCAAGGAATGTCCTGATGTAATCCTGATACCTTCCACAGGGGGTGCCGTAGGTATGACTGCAGAAGAGCGTCTGCAACCTACCGAGCTTGACCCGGAAATGGCGACCCTCGATTGCGGCACATGCAACTTCGGCGATGATGTGTTTGAGAACACAATGCCCATGATGCGTGCCTTCGGCAAGCGTATGCTGGAGAACAACATCAAGCCCGAGTACGAGTGCTTCGAGCTGGGCCACATCGACACCATCCTTGGCATGGCCAAGAAGGGTGAGGTGCCTGCCCATCCCATGCAGTTCAACTTCGTGCTGGGCGTCCACGGCTGCACTCCCGCAACCGTGGAGAATCTGGCTTTCTTCGCCAGCAAGATCCCCGCTAGCTCCACCTGGACCGTGTCCGGCGTGGGTCGTTCCGCCTGGACCATGGCCGCTGCGGCCATCGCCATGGGCGGCAACGTCCGTGTGGGCTTCGAGGATAACATCTATCTGGGCAAGGGCCAGAAGGCTGCTTCCAACGGTGAGCTGGTGGCCAAGGTCGTCCGCATTGCCAAGGAGCTGGGCCGTGAGATCGCCACTCCCGCTGAGGCTCGTGAGATCCTGAAGCCCCTGAAGTAAAAAACACTCTTTCATTCATACATTTATTTAGGAGGAAAAATATTATGGCAGAGCTGAAAGGCAACAAGTACGGTACTCATCGTGTGATCGAGCCCAAGGGCGTTCTGACTCAGGCTGCTTGGAAGGTCGATAACGATATGTCCAAGGTCTACTCCAACGAGATCGTCTGCGACGTGACCTCCCTGAACATCGACTCCGCTTCCTTCACTCAGATCGCTGAGGCTTGCGGCGGCGACGAGAAGAAGATCGGCGAGATGATCCTGGGCATCGTTGCTGAGCGTGGTAAGCAGCAGAACCCCGTGACCGGTTCCGGCGGTATGTTCAAGGGCGTTGTCTCCCA
>CAJMDR010000037.1 GCA_905212215.1 uncultured Porphyromonadaceae bacterium | reverse complement strand
GGTGATATTGTGGATTCCACAAAAATGGTTGCGGAGGAGCGTAACTCCATGTTGCGTATGCTGCAATCTTTTCCTGAACTGCTGTTGCCTTTGACAAAAATTGATTTGGAGATTTTTCGTGG
Organism: uncultured Porphyromonadaceae bacterium; assembly: GCA_905212215.1. Lineage (GTDB taxonomy): Bacteria > Bacteroidota > Bacteroidia > Bacteroidales > Muribaculaceae > Lepagella. Next base: position 10,842 of record CAJMDR010000037.1, on the reverse strand, counting down.
TGACAGTTTTCAGATAAGGGTCGTTAACCCTGTTGATTCATTAACGGTGGCTCTTGCTATACGCGCCCATATCCGTTCCTTTAAGTTCGCCAAGCATAACCGTCAATGGGATGCACGTCTATCAATCGGTATCGGAACCATAGAATATGAAAACGGTACTCTTGCAACAAGTGACGGCGAGGCATACCGGGTCTCTGGCAGAGGGCTTGATTCAATCGGTAAGAGCCGGCTGATAATAGAAACGCCTTGGGAAGAGGTAAATAAGGAGCTGCGGGTCTCGACTGCTTTTGCCGATGACCTCATTACCGACTGGACCCAGAGCCAAAGCCGGGTCATATTTCAAAGTCTGACAACCGACCTCAGCCATGCTGAAATCGGGAATTTACTCGGAATTACCCGGCAGATGGTTGACAAGGCCCTGAGAGCAGGCAAAGCAGATTTAATGAATTTGTATATTACAAGATTCAAGGAACTCATAAAAGAAAGACTTGTATGAACACCGTCATACTTATCAAGCTTATCGCGGCACATCTGATAGGAGATTTTCTCCTTCAGAGTGACAAGATGTGTGCCGATAAATTTTCAAACCATTCCACAGCGAAATACAATGCCCTCGGCCTTCATGCCTTGATTCAGGCGGCTTTGGCTTATGTTTTCGTCGCTCAATGGAACAACTGGATTATACCAGTAGTGATTGGAGTCAGCCATTTCATAATAGACTATGTCAAATCAATGTTTAAGAGGAAAGATCTTATAAGCCTCGTATGGGATCAGCTTGCACATTTATGCGTCATAGTAGGTTTGTGGTTGTTCTCATTCGCAAGATCGCATCAGTTGGACATGGCTGGTGAAATCTTCTCAACTAATTTCTGGCTCATCGCTACGGCATACATCACTGTACTTGCTCCTACTTCTATTTTGATAAAATCGTTTATCGAATATGAGAAATGGCTGCCATCCGATGCTTCATCGCAAGGTTTGCCCAACGCTGGCAAGTGGATTGGATATCTTGAAAGGATATTGATACTGACATTCATATTTACAGACAATATAGAAGGCATAGGCTTCTTATTGGCAGCGAAGTCTGTTTTCAGATTTGGAGAACTGAACAAAGCCAAGGACATAAAGATTACAGAGTATGTGCTCATTGGCACATTCGCCAGTTTCACGATTGCCATACTGATTGGTTTTGGCATCAATTGGCTCACCGATATGTATTTTGAATAACACCATATAATCTTCAATATGACTAAAGCAGATATAGTTAACGAGATCGCCAGGACAACCGGCACTGATAGAGCCGCCGTTCTCTCGGTTGTTGAACAGTTTATGACCGTAGTGAAAGACAGCCTCGCACACGGCGAGAGCGTGTATCTCCAAGGCTTCGGCTCTTTCATCATAAAGACCCGTGCCGAGAAGACTGCCCGCAACATCAGCAAGAATACAACCGTCATAATTCCGGCTCATAATATCCCGGCGTTCAAACCCGCAAACACCTTCAAAGAGGAAGTCGCTAAATAAAATGGCATCCAGACGCACTATAATAGAGGAATGGATGATGGCGCAGAAACGTCACCATCTTTCTGATGTGCAGGTACAGATGGCCCGTGAACTTGGCTTCAAACCGGATTCGCTCCGCAAAATTGACAATCATAAACAGGAGCCATGGAAAACGCCTTTACCTCAGCATATCGAAAATCTATATGAAAAGCGATTTAAGCGTGAGAGGCCGGAAGTTGTAAAGTCGCTTAAACAGCAACTCTTGGATGATGCCGCAAAGAGAGAGGCAAAGAAGAGAGCGAAAGACGCTCGGCTTCCTTAGCCTTGTCAAGATTCTTGTTAGCCATCCTCTCTTGAAAAGCGATTGGGATAATTGTTAAACAATAATAGGCTAAATGGAAATCTTTGCCTTGAGTCTGGAGTACGGTATTACGAAATGGATGATCCCTTCGCAAAAGGCTCCTTTTTCGTATGGCTGATAAGAAAAAACTATTCCTTCGTTGGTCAACGCAGGCCGTGGGTAATATGAGCCTTGATACACCTCTTTGATTATTTGAGAAGCGTTTGCTTCAAGCTGTTCAGCATCCATGCCGGCGGGGTATGCTTCATCCATGTTCCGGTATTGAGCTTCTTTGGCAGTTAACTTTTGTTCTAACATCTTTAGAGCATCGGGAAAGGCTTTGGCTCCAATTATCTCTTCATAACCGAGAATGTTTCCGGTCTCTTCATTGAATGTCAGATAATATTCCTCCATGAATCCATGCGCTCCCATTGTATAGTAGTATGAATAGAAACGATATGTGACATAACGTTTATCAGAGCTTTCCCAAGCCGGAGAAATCTCCAGCATATAGTCGTATTTAGGTCCAAGACCCTCTCCATCTTCCGTAGCAAATTCTTTTTTATACAACCGTTCATGCTCCAATGCAAAATGTCCGGCTATTTCTTTCGGGGACATGTTAGCGGCATTTATACCATCGACTTTCTTTGGTTTAGTCTTAATACCATAGTATTCCTTTAGAATACGGTCTGCGCCCTTATTGTCGAGATACAAGGCCTGAATGTCATTACGTACTATAGTGGCGATGAATTGATTAAGCCATGTCGGATGCCCTTTCGGAAGATACGCAAGAAATTTGAAATCACATCTCCATGAGGAATCATTCAGTTCAAAACCATGGGCATATCTATGTTCAATAATATCAGACTGCAATAATGACAGAATAGGTTTTATGGAATCCGGAAGATGGCGCATATTATATCGAATGGTGTCGACCCCTATGGCATATTTCAATATTTCCCCGTCTGTAACATACGACCCATTACCGATAACCCGGCATGTGTCAATAGCAATAGTGTCAGCATAGGTTATGAGCAGGTATGAAGACAGCGAAGAGACTTCTTGGTCTTCTTCCGTGAAATAGTCGACAATCACTGTTTTCCCATCATACTGAAATAATGTATCGCCATAATACCGAGATTGAGCTTCGGCAAGTGAGTCAATTTTATCTGATGTATCAATCTGATTGTCATTATTCAAATTGCCACCACTGTTTGCGAACATAAAGAACGCGATTGAAAGTAGTATGACGGCTGCAATTGCTGTCAAAAGATGCCTCATCTCTTTATTGTTTGGGTAAATTCCCGGAATAAATCATCTCTACTGATTCTATGAAATCATCCAGAATCATTTGGGCATTGTCTTCAATGCTCATGATATCCTCAATCTCAGCGGCATTGAAAGTCCCCATTTTGGTGCAACAGCCTTGTGGTTCCTCGCCTTCTTTGAAGAGGGCTGTTACGATTGTTATATCATATTTGCCATCCTCGCTTTCCGAAGCATTTCCCATGATAGTCATGCTTATGTAATGTTCCGGAGTTGGATTGAAGGCAGTGAAAATTCCAAGTCGACCGTTATACTCTTCATGCTTGTAGGCATTCCGAGCCTGTGAGCCGAACTGGAACATCATGCCATAGATAATTCTAAGCAGTTTATCTTTGTGGGCCGCCATATTGGTGTTTTCATTCACTGGGATTGTCATTTCGGGGGAAAGACAAACGTATGGAACCTCTTCGCGGTTACGTGAGATTGCTACAGCCTGTTTGCGGTAACGAGTCATAAGGCTGTCGTCCATCGACTGAAATGGGATGAGAATATTTGCCTGAGTGTCAATGAAAGCATAGAAGTTGATTTCATCGTCATCCTCCATTCCGAATCCATCTTCATCGGCATAGTAGCGTCCATCCGGCTGAAGAGTCCACGAAACGTATGCCACTCCATCCTCAAACCCATTGACACCGAAATGATAGGGTGCAATAAGCTCCACCGCATTACGCTGTGCGCGGTAAGGCAGATTGAAAGCGGAGGCTATCTCGACAGCTGACGCATCCCAAAAAGAAAACCGTCTGTTTGCCGTGAGAATTTCCCATGCCTCTTTGGTATTTTTGTTGACGAGAAACAATCTGCGGGAATCTTTTTCCCGTGCCTGCATCATACCTTCGCCACGCTCGGCAAAATAGAATCTTCTTTCAGTCTTGAAATCAGCCGAAAGAGTTTTGTAAAGTTCCTTAGATGTTACCATGATTTTTTTCTTTTTACAAAATAGAGCTTGAATATCAGAGAAATCTATCTCCTCCTGTTAAACTTTGGTTTCCAGAATAACCCTGTCTTTGTATTTGACAATCACTTTGTCAAAATCATGTCCTTGACCACGACGATATTCAGGAACGATGTATGTGTAGTCGCCATTACGGAATACTATGGCGTTCTCGATAATCCCGGTTTCACCGCCTTGCAGAACTAATTCAGGTTCTGAGGACATCGGCTTTGATTTGGACCAAGCGGCATATCTGAATGTATCATCTCTAAGCTTGTCAATGCGTATCAGTTTCGTGTCAGTCTGATAGATTCCAGCCAATCTTTTGAAATCTTTCAATGACGGGTGAAGCCAATAGCCGGCATCGTTGCCGATATATCTCATTTTTCCATCATCATACCTATAAAGGTCATAACGGTCAGACATCTCCATGTCTCCGGATTCGGGAACATAAAGGGTATTCGTTTTGCCGTCGAAACTCATCACCCAATCCCATCCAAGACCGTCAGTGGTAAAATACCAGTCCGGGATATAATAATAGGCATCAGCTGAGAATTGTTTCTCTCCCTGTTTATCAACAAACGGGAGTTTCTCCAATCTTCCATCTTTTTCACAAATCAGGACACTTTCCTGCTCACCCTCAACGCTTGAATCCCTATTGTATGCAACCACGATATAGGCGTTCTTACCATCCTTCATAGGAATCTGATATAGTTTGTCGCAGAAAGAACCGTCACTGATTTCATGTCCGTCTTTACGAATATCGTCCGCAAAAACATATTTGGTGTCATAAATCGGATATAATGTCCTTGCCAAGACGGTATCCCCGGTTGCGTATTGGATATATGTCTGAAACTCCGGACTTGTTCCCCCGAGGCCGGTATCCCAAGAATATAGCCTGACTTTATTGTCGGGTGAAGTGGTTATCGTTATTCCTGTCTTCTGCTGCAATTTATTGAACTGGTATTGGAGGGTCTTGACATTGGTTTGAATAAGATCCATCAATTCCCGATCGCAGAATTCCTGCCGTTCGTAGATTTCAATTAGTTGACGCTCCGCCTCTTCCAGATTAGATGAAAACTCCGTGCGCGGGTCATTATACTCTTTGTCTTTGCAAATGACTATATAAGGGGAGTCAGTTCGATACAAAAAGTATGTATCGTATTTAGTGGAACAATGTCGGCCGGGAACGAGAGAAAGGGTAAAGACTTGCTCACCCTCCCTATCGAGCAAAGCATACTTGCGATAATCAATCTTCTTGATTTCTGCCACAAGGTATTCGGTTTCCGGAATAACAAACTCACGCGCATACAAGTCAAATACTTGCAAATGGTAGTCCGGTGAATTGCAGTTTCCTTTGGCAAGCACCATGTAGTCTGATGTCCCTTCAAGGAAATATAGGTTGTCATATTCCGGTGGCACCACTATGCCATATCTGTCACGCACCCCTAAATATCCATTTTCACTAAATTCATACAGTCCGTTGGATGCCTTTGAATAGTGAGCCTTAATCAAATCTACGTAGTCAGCATTTATAACAGCATACGGGTTATAACCCAATAATAAGACTGGCAATAAAAATCCGCACGCTATGACCAGTAGTATGGAAGTTGTTACATTACGTGAATTGCGAAAAGTTATGACGACACCGACAATTGTAAGTAGTATCCCAACACAAAGCCATGTAATGACAAGTTCATGAGGTCTGTTGTAGCAATTTACAAAGCAGACTCCGCCAATCCCAATCAAAATAGCCGGAATCGTTCTAATTGAGGAGTTCAACAATCTGTTCGCTATGATATATAAGACCATCGGGAGGATAAACGAAGCAAATATCTTTACATTTCCGATATTGTACAATCCGATGACGGCAGCAATAAAGATGGCAGTTACAATTCCGACATAACCCATCAGAGTATTGTCTTGCAATACATACTGCAAAAGCTGACGGTTCTTTCCCCTATATAACATCCGGTATGCAAGAGGTGTCAATGTCATAAGAAATGCAAATATGAAGATGGTCATGCTCTTTATGCCGAACCAAGACAAAATCGTAACGACGAACACAAAGGCCATATACCACCACAGACGGTGGTTCCTGAGTATTATTGCGGTACAGCCATTCAACCGTATTGAAAACATTATCGGCATAAGCACCAACCAGCCACTGATTATTCCCCATATTGACCAAAGTATCCAATGGGGAATTACAGGGTCCAGTGTATTAAAGGTGACTATTGCCAATTCGGATTGACCACAGAGGCATAAACAGACGTATACAAACTTGGTTATCGGCTCATCTATATATTTGGTGTCCGGCATTGAAAAAATACAACCCACATATACAAAGGCAAACATCAAAGCAGTCAGTAATGCCCAACGACTCTTTCTGAATAATTCAAATGAGAGTGATATGCGCATAATAATCATTGCAGACATGATTAATCCACATCCGACATCATGCCATGCAAACAATGCCCAAAAACTTACAATAATAAGGTCGGCAATAAACATCTTTATGCCGTAGATATTTCGTTTCATCTCATTCTTCGATTAGTTCTACGGGGCATTCATCTATTTCAACAATCTCTCCTTCCTCAAAAGTATTGGAATTAACGTGATCTCTATATTCTCTTGGACATATTTTATCAAACCTTGCAAGATCTTCATCCGAAAACAGGATATATTTGCTCTCACCATGTTGCTCACAATAAGTGATAACTCTTGTCATATTCTCCATGGACAGGAATCCAGCCTGATCGGCATGATACATACATTCCAGTGCTGTCGAGAAGTATTTTTCTTTATCATCTGTGTTTTCCTCATATTTTCTCCACATTTTATCAGCAATCACATCATATATCGGAGGAAGTTTATTGCCAAAAATCCGAATTTTCTGCAAATAATCATCCCCGATATTGATAAATGTTCTAGTGAAAATATGCCTGTCAGCCATAGCGAGGCAAGCGAAACCTGTAAGGAACTCATCGCTGGTTGAATCAGGGTTCAATCGTGAAAGAATAAATTCTTCTCTGGCTTCATGTTTCTGTCCTAGTATCTCCCGGAGGAAAACAATCCAATTTGGTTTAGGTGTTGACAATCCATCAATTATCAGAATTGCATCTTCTTCAGAAAGCCTATCCTTGTCCAATTCCTCCATCAGGTGATTCAGCAACCCGAGCTCATCCGTCGGGTTATTTTTATAAGCATCTTCAGCTATATCACTTGCAGATTTTCCGGCTTCTTCATAGCAGATGATAGCGTTGAACATACTTTTGTCAACACCACCTCTCCCATAACGGTAACATTCCGCAAGAGCCTCGAATGCCCACTTTTCTTTCCATCTCGCATGTTCCACAAGATATGGAATTGAGTCAAGCCAGTTACTGTTATATTCCTGAATGCTTAATTTCAGTCCGTCAGGCACTGAAACATCAAAAGATTCTCCGGTGTCAATGTTCCGGAAGGTTATTCTCTCATCGGCGAATGAATAAAACACTGAAAGAAGAGCCAATAAGAAAATGATAATGCGAATGTTCATATTGCGGTTGGTTATAGATTTCTTTGTTTAGATGTAATTTCTTCTGCATTTCTGCGCACTTTGTCAAGGATATGAGCGTCAAGATCTTCGTCTGTATAGAAGTGAAACTTGGATATGATATTGGCTTGTTGGTCAATGAATCCGTAGATATTGAGTTCTATATCTCCCGTCATACCGTAGCCATCATCGTCCATCCAGTAACGACCGTCAGGAATAAGTTGCCACTGCACTTCGGCTATGCCGTTCTGATAATAGCGGATAAAAGAGGGATAGCGGAAAGAATAGCGACGAAGTGTGGAGAGCGCATCTTCCGGAAGAGTCTTCATTGAATCCCAATCAATATGTTCTGCTTCAACAATCGCAAGCTGTTGGTTCGGCCACATCCATTCGTAAGCGGTCTTGAGATTGTGATTTAGCAGAAATCGAGGTTTCCACCATCCCCATATCACTTGATTGACCACCTCCATGCCTTCGCCGAGGTTCTGTTTCTCATACTCTCCTGAGGCATATTTATCCGAAGACAGAATCCGATACATCTTTTCATCGTATGTTCCCGGCTCATCTGACATTTTGCTGATTCGGTCGTATATGTTCATAATTCCTTGGCTTATTTGCGTTTGAATCTTTTAGCATATTCTTCGTAATAACGCGGATGCCCTTTGCCCTGATAAATCTTGATATAATCCCAGTCAAACCAGTTCAGAGGCAAATCCGGCAAAGGCTCCTCTCCGTTGCGCATAGCTTGTCGGCACCGGTTACGGTTGTATCGGTGTGCATCCTTCTTGCCTTGTTTCCAAGATGAACTGGGATGGTCAAAATATTTGCTGAATATATGCTTGCGGTAGGAACGGCTCATAACTTTCGCAGGATTAAAGGTATCGCTCAATAGTAATAGTCTCCGGACAACCGACAAAGGCATGGTTGTTGATAGCCGTATGTGCCGGCATCTTGATGTAATGAAGATTCTTGCACCCTTCAAAAGCATACTCGTATATCTCGACCATACTGTGCGGTAATGTTATAGTTTCAAGGCTTATGCAGTCCTTGAAAGCCTCACAGTCAATCCATCGGATGCCTTCCGGTATAATGACTTCTTTGAGGCTGGAACATCCCTCAAAGAACCCTGATATGACACATACCATGTTGCTGGACAATTTGGCATACTTCAGGGATGTGCAGTTTAGGAAGCAGTTTTCGCCACCTAGCTCGTTTGAAACTCCATCACCGATGACAACTCTCTCCAAAGAAGTACATTCTTTGAAAACACCATAACACAGATGCCGACAACTATCCGGAATGACTATCTCTTTTAGTGATTTACATTCAGCAAAAGCCATCGCGTCGATTTTCTCGATATAAGGTGGTAAAGTGACCGATTTCAGTTTTTCACAACATGCAAAAGCTTCTTCACGAATTATGCGGAGAGAGTCCGGGAATTTTACCCGTTCCAACCCGCGGCATCCGCAAAAAGTAGCTTCGCCGAGGACGAACATTTCTTCAGGTAAATCTATCTCTTTGAGTCTCTGACAACATAGGAACGCATAATCGGAAATATACTGACATTTAGGAGGAATTGAAATCTCCTTAAAATTGCATCCATGGAATGCGCACATACCTATGCCTTCCAATGTATCTGGCAGTATCACTTCATTAACCTTATTGCAAAACATGAGGGCCTTGTCTCCAATGTCGGTGATGCCATCAGGGACAACTACACATCCTTCGTATGAAGTCGGACAATCAACGAATACAGTGTATTCTATTGTAAAAGGACTATTGTTCATCGCTTTCATCAAATTTAAGATCTTTGAAAATTTCTCTCATAACTTCCGCCGGAGGATTGAACATTCCTTCGTAGGTGCCGTGAAGTATGAAGTGCATTTCAATCTGGAATCCGTGCATCTCTTTCAGCTTCTCCACATAAACCTTCTTCGTCAGTCTGGGATTTTTGCTTTCGATACCCCACCATTGTGCGACATGGCAGAGTCCCTCCCCATGATAGCCGAAGTCACAATTTGAAGACAGCTCCTGCTCAATCGAGGGGACGGAGCATTCATACACCATCTTCTGTATTTCTTCATCATCGGTGTCGGTGATGAGGACGGGAGCATACAGTCCAAATTCATTGTCGTTGCAATCATTCATAAGAAGCATATAGAGCCCGTCATAAACAAACTCCCATAATTGTGCTTCGGGAACATATCGGTATGCAATCCCCATTCTGTCAAGCCAAGTCAATGCCTGTCTGACAATAGCGGGAACCTTTTCAGGAGTGTTATCTGCCATGGTTTACTTGTATAATTCGTTCCAGAACTCTTCAGGCAACCACACATTTGGGAGTTTTGATGCCGTTCTGAATAATGGTGCAATGTCATCGAAATCCCAAAGGCCGAGTCCGCAGCCTACCGGGGTCACGAGAAATTTCAGGTTTGGATTAGCCGCAGCAAATTCAGTGAACCGGTTTACAGCATGACGAATCCAGCCGAGGCCGACTCCGGCTGTCGGAATGGCGTAGGATTGACCTTGCAGTCCTTCTCCCTGACCGACAATTGCACCGAAGTTCTCACGGGCAAAGTTAGCGGCACCTTCATAGTGTCTCCCTGAACGACGACAACCGAATACAAATATCTCATCATCGTTCAGTTTGCTAATCCACCGAGGGGTAATGTTCACCGTTTCGGGTCGAGTTTTTTTCCCTTTTATAAAGTCTAATATGCTCATAGTTTTGTGCCTTTATCATATAGGATGAAAAATGCCCCCGATTTATATCAATCGGAGGCAATAATTTTTTCAAGAATCCCATGGTGCCTTATTCCGGTTTGTTAAGGTCTGTGTCATCGTGCGACATGTTGAGGATAGCGTTGTGCAGATTTGCCACTTGCTCGTTGTTTGGTTTCTGTGGGTCAAGGGGAGCCCAACCATCGGAACAGGTGCCGGGGAGCATAGATGTCCTTTCGTTCCATGCATCTGTCTCCAGCCACGGAAGCGGTTCCATCTTTGATTTATCATCGAAACTCTTTCGGGCAATCTTGATGAGATCCATATCTTCGCCGATATTGATGTTTCCCATGCCGGCAAATATCGGTATGCCTCGCAACGGAATATGAAGCAGAAGTATCTGGAGTTGGTCTCCCACACGATATGTATCGACAACCTTAAAATATGAATTGAAATCCAGGACATTGAGCCGCAACTGCTCGGCTT
>CAJMDR010000036.1 GCA_905212215.1 uncultured Porphyromonadaceae bacterium | reverse complement strand
GACGGCCTCGACCTCGTCGCCGACCTTCATGAAGTCCTGCGGCGAGCGGAGGTGCTGGCTCCAGCTCATCTCGCTCACGTGGATAAGGCCTTCCACGCCGGGCTGTACCTCTACGAATGCGCCGTAATCAGTCATCACGCCTACCTTGCCCTTGATGTGGTCGCCGGGCTTGAGGTTCGGATCCAGGTTATCCCACGGATGCGGGGTAAGCTGCTTCAGACCCAGGGCAATACGTTTCTTCTCGTTGTCGAAGTCGAGGATTACCACGTTCAGACGCTGGTCAAGCTCTACAACCTCGTGCGGGTCCGATACGCGGCCCCAGCTCAGGTCGGTGATGTGGATCAAACCGTCTACGCCGCCAAGGTCGATGAACACACCGTAGGCGGTGATGTTCTTCACTACGCCCTCCAGTACCTGACCTTTCTCCAGCTTGGAGATGATCTCGCGCTTCTGGGCCTCGAGTTCTGCCTCGATGAGGGCCTTGTGGCTCACTACTACGTTCTTGTACTCCTCGTTGATTTTTACCACCTTGAACTCCATGGTCTTGTCTACGAATACATCGTAGTCGCGGATGGGGCGTACGTCGATCTGAGAGCCGGGGAGGAAAGCTTCGATGCCGAAGACGTCTACGATCATGCCACCTTTGGTGCGGCATTTAACGTAGCCCTTGATGACTTCGTCTTTCTCCATTGCCTCTTTGACGCGGTTCCAGCTGCGCGATGCACAGGCTTTCTTGTGGCTGAGTACCAGCTGGCCTTTCTTGTCCTCCTGGTTCTCGATGAATACCTCTACTGTGTCGCCTACCTTAAGGTCGGGATTGTAGCGGAATTCTGTTACAGGGATGATGCCGTCGGATTTGTAACCGATGTTAACCACCACTTCGCGCTTGTTGATGGCGATGACGGTACCTTCGACTACCTCTTTGTCCTTGACCGTGTTCAGTGTCTCGTTGTAGGTCTTGGTAAGGTCCTCGCGGCTTTTTGCCCCTGCGGTGTCGCCGTTTTCAAAGGCGTCCCAGTCAAAGTCCTGAAGGCCCTCGACCGGGGTGTTTTTAAGTTCGTTCATTAAAAATGGTTAATGCTGAAAAAAGTTGATTATCTCGCTTCGCAGCTTTGCGCACATGTGCGTGCATACACTACGGCGCTGCAAAGATAATACATTTTTCCGTTTTCTCCAAATCTTCCGCAATTTCCATCCAAAATCTCATTCAAATCATTCGCTCTTGCCCGTTAAACTCGCTTATCCCACCTCCCTTAAATTCTTAATCTCCTTATCTTTCCAAGCTAAAAAAACGGCGCACCCGCTCGGATGCGCCGCCTTGTTGTCATGTATTTCGGTTTATTGTCTCCTGTGGCATGAGATGTCTCTTTGCAGCGTTATTGCAACAGCGAAGAGATGTCGTTTCCGATAATTAGCGTTTGATTATCGGGTAGGGTAGATGTTCTTGATTATGCTGAGTTCGTCGGAGTAGTTGCCGGGAGCAGTGTTGTCGTTGTTCCCCTCGGGAATAGAGTTCTCAAAGTCAAAGGCGAATACGCTGCTCAGATAATAGCCGTCATGTTCCCCATAAGCTCCCCAGTTGCAAAGCACATATTCCTGTTTCTCGGTGCTCCTGCCCAGGATCTCTATGTCCGTTGCAGTCTCGCGGCGCTTCTCCACTTCTCTCTGACGGGTCATGAAGCCATGGATGAGCCAGCCATGCCAGTATTTGTGTTTGGAGTCATCCTTGCCTCTGACTATGACGGGTCGTGAGGCCTCCAGCTCGCTCCGTACAGTAGCGGTAATGTAGGGGTACGGTGTCTCTGTTCCATTCTCCTGACCCAAGGTGCCGACAGCGTTTTCATAGCCGCATGCACGCATTACTTTCATGATGCCGGCTAAGTTGGCTTCTGTGTACCTCCTGGAATAGTCGAAATCGCCTATGACGCCTATGAGTGACAAGAATCGAGCTATCTGTTTCATTGCGTCATCTGTGATTTCGGGGGCACACATTGCAGTCCAGTCGAATGTATATCCGTTGAGGGTTGTCGGCTGGCCGAATACTGACATCGCCTGGGCAATCGCTACCGCGTCGGAACCTGCCACCGTGCTGAGGCGGCCGGTGAGTGGCGTGTACTGGTTGAAGGGGTATAACTCATCCCATTTCACCTTGCAGATAGCGGGGATGCTGGCTGTTGTCTCCCACGCGGTGGCGACCGTGTATATCTCGCCAAGCTCATGGGCAGCAGTGTCAATGGGCAGGAAGATGTCGCCAATGCGGCGCACGAAATTCCTCACGCCGTTGTTTGGAGTTCCGGAAAGGTCGAGGTTGCCGTTGTCAGAGATGGCTAACAGTTCCGGAATAGCAGGATTGGCGGCCATGATGGCGAATCCCTTGTTGTCCTCTAAGTTGATGACATAGAACATTGGTTCTCCGCCGGAACGGGTGGAAAGGGAGCAATGTAAGTCATAGGCTGTGCATGAGGTTATGCTTGGAACATAACCGCGAGTCTCGGGATAGAAGTCATTCCATGCGCGGAGGAATGCCTCCTGTGCTTCTTTGGGTGATATCTTTGCTTCGGGAACGACTACCGGCTTGTCGGGAGGAACAGGAGGCGTCGGCGGCTCATTGTCGCTTGCCGCATGATACCAACGCTATTAGCGCAGCGAACGTCATTATGAACTTTTTCATATTGATTTTTTTTGTGATCCTGCTAATCAGGTAAATTTTGTGGATGTATCTCCATCAACAGGAATCTGGTTGTGTTGGAAAATTCCGATGGCAAAATTAATGTATGTTTTTTTACTGCAAAATAAAATGGAGCGTATTTCATGAAATGTCTTTGATTTTAACATATTTAACCTTTGATGCCTTTGGAGCTGGCTTGTTTTTAACATTTGGAGTTGGAGTATCTTTACCTTTTTGTAATTGAAGTGCTAATCTTTAATCCTGCAGAACTTTATCTGGACTCTGTTTATCTTTAAACCACTCTTATTTTCAAATCTTGCAAAATATCTTTAATCCAATTCGTTGTCCTGTGAAGAATGAAGATTGCCACTTGACATGCGCCTCATACCTGATGCCCATGTCAAGTGGTGGTGTGAGGTCTGTCAGCGATGGAGAGTGCCGTCGGGGTCTATGCGTAGCGGTGAGGAAGGGAAGTCCTGTGTGCTGAGGCTCTTTATCTGTTTCGCTACGGAGTGGTTCGGGTCAAGGCGCGGTCCTGTGCCTTTCTGCTGAATGAAGCTGTAGATTTTGCCTCCTTTGAACTTGCCTGTGTTGTCGATGGTGACGATAACCAGTGGTGCCTCACCGCTGATGCCGCCGAGTCCCATGCGATAGGGTGTGCAGAAGTTGCCGAGGCTGTAGAGGATAAGGTGGTCTTTATAAAGCTCTGCCGCTCTTGCCACATGAGGTCCATGGCCATATACCACATCGGCGCCGGCATCAATGGCGGTATGGGCGAATTTCTCAACGTTGCCGCGGTTTTCGCCGAAAGCAGTCTCCGAAGAATGGGGGACATGGCTGTATTTTGGTCCTTCAGCGCCGCCGTGGAAGCTGACGACTACGATGTCATGGCTCTTCTTAAGGTCGGCCACGGTGCGCCTTACGGTCTCAAGGTCGTTTATTGACATGGTGCCTTTGCTGTGACCGAAAGCCGCAAAACCAATCTTGCGTCCGTCGCGTTCCAGAGTAGCAGTGCGTGGTCCTGCTTGTAGGCCTGCAAACACTATTCCTGCATCGGTGAGTGTCTTCTTGGTGGAGGCAAGGCCTACAGGACCGAAGTCGTTGATGTGGTTGTTGGCGATACCTACGAAGTCCATGCCTACATCGATGAGATTAGATACGTATTTAGTCGGCATACGGAAAGCATAGCAGACGCTGGGATTGCTGCATTTCTTGGGTGTCCCTCCGCTGTCGAGCAGTGTGCCCTCAAGGTTGCCCGCCGCTATGTCGGCGCTGCGAAGTAGTTCGGCGGCATCACGGAAAAGGTCCTTGCCGTCGTTGGCCGGGAGATATGCTCCCGCCGGACTCTCCGGGTAGTTGGTGCCCATCATTATGTCGCCTACAAAGGCGAATGTCAGGTCTCTGACGCTCGGAGCCGGTTTCTGTGCAGCCTGTACGCTGTCTTTGGTCTCGCCCGACGACTGGTTGTCGGTTGCAGATTTGGTGGAAGCTGTCGTTTTCTCGCTGCATCCGCCGCTAATCATCAGAAGTATGAGACTGAGGAAAGTCGCTATGCTAAATCTTTTCATGTTGTGGATATTTTAGAATAGTTATTAGTATTCAGATGTCTAAAACCCGATTAGAACGAGGCTGTTTCCAATTCCTCGGCAAGGCTCTTCTTATATGCTTCGCGGTCCTGTTCTATGAGCGATTCCAGTTCCACAACGGCCTGAGGTGCCGTTTTCATATAGTCGAACCATTTTCCCTGCGCAAGCTTCTTGGCCCAGGCGAGTTCAAGAGGCTTGTATTCGGCGAATGCGCGGCTTAGTATTGCTGTCGGCAGTTCCTCATTGTCAGGATCGAGAACCTTCTGTACTACTGTGCGGGGCACTATCTGTCCGGCAAGGTCTATCCATTCTTCCGGTGCATTCTCCGGGTCTGCCTCGGCATATCCTTCCTCATGGCTTCTGCTGTAAAGGTAGCTCGTAATGGCTAAAGAATAGAGCCTCATGCCCTTTATGGCGGCTCCCGGTTTCAGCTTCACCGCGCCATGGTGTACGAATCCATGGGCATCAGGCTCGGCATGTGCCAGTTCACGAAGTAGTGGTATGGCGCGCAGCATGGTCTGCACGGTGGCCGGATTCAGGACATCGTAACAGACATTATCATGCAACGGCATCTTCCGTTTCAGGCGTTTGTCGCGGATGGGCCACTTATGAGCGTCGCGTTGCAAGCCGCAGCTACGCAGCATCACACCCGGAACAGCCGTGGTGTGGCCTGCTTCGTCGCCGAAGAGGTATGAATAGGGGAACATCGAAATATCAGGATGATATTTATGACTTCCCATAACCAGCGAGAAAGCACCTATGCGGCCTCCCCACATGATGTATGCCCCCGAAGCGGTCTTCACGCCACGATCCAGCACTCCCCAATGCACAGGACCGAGCTTGTAGCGGTGGTTGGAGAAATTTGTGGCTGAACCGGCGTTCATGAACGAGGTGCGCATGCCTATGAGCAGAGTGCTTTTGTGCATGCTCACGGTATATGGCGCCGCAAGCACCGCACAGGCCTCGCCGTTCTCCATGGCGCTGTTGGCGAAGAACAGAGAATCATGGGCGGTGAAGCCCTTGTCAAGGCTCGCTCCCTGACCTACATAGACGTTGCGCAGCAATGCTCCTCCGCCTACATATCCGTCTTCTACAATGAAATTCTCGGCGTCCACTCCAAGACCCACGTAGGCTAAGCCTTTGCCGGAGGCGGCGTTGTTGATTATGGCACCGTCATGCAGCCGGAAAGCGCCCTCTACCTTTACCTCCCGACCAATAAGGACATTCTTTATCTCGCGACAACTGGTGATGACGGCTCCCTCGGCTATGTCGGTGCTGAAAGGCTTCTTCTCCCATTTCTCCTCCAGCAGAGGCTTGAGAATCTCCGCGTTCCAGCGGGGCATAAGTGAACTTAAGGCGGCTGTCTGCGCTGAAAGTCCCGGATAGAGATATACTGGTCGACCGCCTGTTTCGTCAAGCACCGATACCTCGGTGCCGAAGCCGCAGGCTGCCTCAGGTTCCATCTCTATGCTCCCTGCATCGATGATGGTGACGTCGCGACCTATGTCAAGACCTTTCAGATAGCCTTGCACATTCCGCACCACGCAGCCATCGCTCAGGCGGCAATCTTCTATGATGGCATTGCTGAGTTCTTTTACAGCGTCTAACGTCACCTTGCCGATGAAATGCACATTCTTCACGCGGCATGGGTCAAAGGTATCAGAAACTATGATTTTGCTCCAGTCTTCAGCCTCGCACCCACGGCGTTTCAGCTCGTATATCTCAACTATTCCCGCCTGTTTCATCTTCATATTTCTCGTAAAGAAAGTCATTGTATGGAAATCGCTCGGCGTGTACCTGACGAGCCTTGTCGTAGATGAGTTGCTTGAGTTCCTCTACGTTATTGCGCTCTTTAGCCGAGATAAAGACACAGTCAGGAGCCATCTTGCTCATCCAGGTTTTCTTGAGGTCGTCGAGTGATCTGTTCTCCGCCTTCATCTCAGTAAGGTCATCCTCATCTTTCGGAGTATAGGTGAAAGCATCAGTCTTGTTGAACACAAGAATCATGGGTTTGCTCTGGTCTCCGCAGATATCGGCCAACGTTTTGTTCACCACTTCTATCTGCTCCTCGAAACCGGGATGGCTGATGTCTACCACATGAAGGAGGATGTCCGCCTCCCTCACCTCGTCGAGCGTAGATTTGAAGCTGTTCACAAGGTGTGTCGGCAACTTGCGGATGAAACCTACCGTGTCGCTGAGCAGGAAAGGAAGGTTCTCTATCACCACTTTGCGCACCGTAGTGTCGAGAGTGGCGAAGAGCTTGTTCTCTGCGAACACACTGCTTTTGCTGAGCAGATTCATCAGTGTGCTCTTGCCTGCGTTGGTATAGCCCACCAAGGCCACTCTCGTCAGCTTGCCGCGGTTCTTGCGCTGAATGTCCTTCTGCTTGTCGATGTCGGCGAGCTGGGCTTTGAGACGGCTTATGCGGTCAAGGATTATACGGCGGTCGGTCTCTATCTGCGTCTCGCCGGGACCACGCATGCCAATGCCGCCACGCTGACGCTCAAGGTGCGTCCACATTCGTGTCAGACGTGGTAGCAGATACTGATATTGCGCTAATTCCACCTGAGTACGAGCCGTTGCCGTCTGAGCACGTTTGGCGAAAATGTCGAGAATGAGCGAAGTGCGGTCCAGCACCTTCACCGACAGTTCCTTTTCTATGTTGGCCACCTGTTTCGGGCTAAGTTCGTCATCGAAGATTACCAGTCCTATCTCATTTTCTTCCACATAAGCCTTTATCTCCTCCAGCTTTCCTTTACCAACGTAGGTGCGTGGATTAGGGTATTCCACACGTTGTGTGAAACGTTTCACAGACTCCGCCCCCGCTGTATCGGCGAGAAATGCCAGTTCATCCAGATATTCAAGGCTTTTCGCCTCGCTCTGACGGGGTGTTATCAGTCCTACCAGAACGCATTTCTCCTGTTCTTCCGTAGCCACGGGTATGCTTTCTTTTTCCTTGCTCATTTCAACTACAAAGTTAATAAAATTCTGCAATATAAACAAATCAACATCCATACGGACTCATCTGGAATCCACTCTTAAATGATATAACAGGGGGTTGGTGTGGTTTTCCCGGTAAGTTCATAAATGGAAGAGGTGAATTGTGGCTGATTTTTACTATATTTGCAAAGTGAAACGATATTGGCTTCGGAATGTCATGGAACTGATGATACCTGGATGTCATGAAGCCGCTAATTTTTCACTAAAATAACACAACCCGGTAAATCAATTTCATTATGAACGCCCGACCTTTTCTGATTCCGCTCATAATCCTTGGTGCTTCTATCATGGGCATCCTTCCTGTTAACGCTGAAAAGACAGGCGGTTATATGGCTGTTGAGGCCGGGCATGGATATGTGCTCGTACTGAAACATGACGGTTCCCTGTGGGGTTGGGGTTCCAACTTCGCGGGGCAACTGGCCGACAGTACATGGACGAACAGAGACAAGCCTGTCAGAATAATGGAAGCTGTCTCCCATTTTTCCGCCGGTCCTTATCATGCTTTCGCCATAGACAGACGCAGCCGTCTCTGGGGATGGGGTCAGAATGAGTTCGGACAGATTGGCGACGGAACCGTAGGCGCCAATACTTCAAAAAATATACCGGTAAAGTTATTGGGAAGAGTAGCCTATGTGTCTGCCGGTTTTCAACATTCTTTTGCCATATTGTTGGATGGTTCGTTGTGGGGATGGGGTTGGAATAAATTAGGACAGCTTGGCGACGGTACCCGTATTGACAGGTATTCTCCCGTAAAGATAATGGATGGGGTGAAAATGGTGTCAGCAGGTAGGCATAACACTTACGCCATCAAGAACGACGGAACACTGTGGAGTTGGGGTAGAAACGATAAAGGTCAGCTGGGCGACGGCTCGAGAACTGAAAGCCTGATTCCTGTGAAAATAATGGATGGTATGAGTAAAGTTGCGGCAGGAAAGAGTGCTGTTTTTGCCATCAAGAATGACGGAAGCCTCTGGAGCTGGGGATTCAATGAATGCGGACAGCTTGGCGACGGAACGCACAGCGATAGAGTTAAACCTGTGAAGATAATGGATGGCGTGAAAGTAGTGTCGGCGGGTGGCTCTCACACTTTCGCCATAAAGAACGATGGCAGCCTGTGGGGATGGGGATATAACACTTATGGGCAACTTGGCGACGGCACGAGAGAAGACCGCCTGTCGCCGGTCAAGATTGCCGATGGTGTGAAAGATGTGGCCGCGGGAGATTATTGCACCATTTACATCACTGAGAATGGTGACCTGATGATTATGGGTGACATAAGGAGATAATAAATCCGTAGTTTTATGAGAAACTGCATTATCGCTGATGACGAAAAAATGAAGACAGTTAACATGATAAAATCTATTATTGCCGTATTGCTGGCCATTGTAACGTCTATGCCGCTCATGGCGCAAAAGGTGGGTGGGTATCAGAACGTAGAAGCCGGTGGCGATTATGTCATGGTGTTGAAGAAGGATGGTTCGTTGTGGGCCTGGGGAAGTAATAAGTTGGGAGAGTTAGGCGACGGTGCCGGTATTGACAACTGGACTCCAACGAAAATCTTGGAGAATGTGAAACAAGTCTCGTCAGGTGGCAACACAATATTCGCTATCAGGAACGACGGCACGCTATGGGGATGGGGCTGGAACAAGTATGGGCAGGTTGGCGACGGCACAACAAAAAAGAAGCTGAGTCCTGTCAAAATCATGTCCGGGGTGAAATCAGTTTCTGCCAACATGTATAATACCTTTGCAATCAAGAATGACGGCAGCCTATGGGCATGGGGTTACAACAGCATAGGACAGCTTGGCGATGGCACAAAGACCAATCAGCTGACTCCTGTGAAGATAATGGATGGCGTGAAGGCCGTTTCCGGAGGTGGTTACCATACTCATGTCTTAAAAACCGATGGCTCGTTGTGGGGATGGGGACGCAATATGTCCGGAGACCTTGGCGACGGCACTACGGAGCAAAGAACTAACCCGGTGAAAATTATGGATGGAGTCCGTGAAATAACAGCGGAATCTTCTCATTCTTTCGCCATTAGAAATGATGGCTCATTGTGGGGGTGGGGATATAATGAGAATGGACGAATAGGCAATGGGGCAACCAACGACATAATCTTGCCTGTCAAGATTATGGATGGAGTGAGGAAAGTAACATCGAAAGATTCTCATACCTTCGTTATCAAAAACGATGGCAGTCTGTGGAGTTGGGGAAGAAATGACTATGGGCAGCTTGGCGACGGTACAATGATTGATAAGCTGAACGCTGTAAAGATTGCCGATGCAGTGAAAGATGTTTCTGCGGCATGGTGCTTTACAATATATCTCACCGAAGGCGGCGATCTGATGTTTGCCGGTAAGTTCAACCCCTATAGATAAAGTCCAATATGATGAAATGCAGTAGAATGGCAAATGCACTTTTGGTTGTGATGCTTGCCATGGGAATTTCTCTTTTCGCCGATGCACAATCGGGAAATGGTGCGGTGAAATTATGCGCAGGGAATGAATATGTCATTATGTTGCATCCCGATGGAACTTTGTCAGGTATGGGACGTAATGACCAAGGTCAGCTTGGTGATGGAAGCACCATTGACAGAATAAAGGATGTTGTGGTGGTGATGACAGGTGTCAGACAGGTTTCCACAGGCAAAAATCACACTGTGGCGGTAAAGAATGACGGCACGCTATGGTCATGGGGATGGAACTTGTATGGCCAATTGGGTGACTCAACAATTACATCTGAAAATACTCCGGTAAAGATAATGGATGGTGTCCGGCAGGTTTCCGCCGGAAGTGTACATACCATGGCTATAAAGGAAGACGGGAGCTTGTGGGGGTGGGGCAGTAATGCTTTCAATGAGTTGACCGACAGAGGATATGAAGAGGCTCAAGTCTGTATTCCGGTAAAACTGATGGAAGGCGTAAGGCAAGTATCGGCAGGAAATAACTATACCGTCGCCATTAAAGATGACGGCACCCTGTGGGCTTGGGGTTGGAACAAATATGGTCAGTTGGGCGACGGTACAATGATTGACAGGAATAAGCCTGTGAAAATCATGGAAGGGGTACGTGATGTTCTTGCCGGAAACTCTTTCACCTTTGCAATAAAAGAAGATGGCTCGCTATGGGCATGGGGTTGGAACAAATATGGACAGTTGGGCGACGGGACTGTTATCTCAAAGAATAGCCCTGTGAAAATAATGGAAGGAGTGCGAAGCATTGCTTCCGGCACCAGGCATGCAGCCGCTTTGAAAGACGATGGTACACTGTGGACTTGGGGCGACAACTATTACCTGCAGCTTGGAAATGACTCAGTAGACAGGTCGGCGTATCCTATACTTGTGGCCGTTACTGCAAAAGATATGTCGGCTGGAGGCAATTTTACAACTTATATGACCGATAATGGCAGATTGGTCGTGATGGGCAAATTGATACCATAGGTGTAAATTCTCCCGTATAATTGTTATTTTGGGTAAATGTCAAAAATCATAATACCCGACAATAATCAAGCAAAATTAGAAAACAGGTTTTTCGCAGGCTTCTGCTTCATGGCACTCACACTGGCACTGTTCTCTTGCCGGAACAACAAGGAAGATGCAGCTAAATACGAAGCCGGGCAGCAACAGATGGAACAGGCAAAGGCATATTCCATTGCCAAGGCGGAAGCAGAACGCCTTGTACGCCAGGAAGAAGTTGTGCAGCAGGCACAGGCTTTTGCCGAAGATATTAAAAATTCGGCTCTGCGCCATGAACAGGAAGTTAAGGAAGAAGCAGACGCTTATGCAGAGCGCGTAAAAATGGATGTGCTGCAATATGCCGATGATATGCTGGCATATTTAAGCGGCAATTTGCAGTCTGCCCTGCAGGGCCTGAACGATAACCGCAATTCCGTTAACGATGAACGCCGCAAACTTGCAGCGCCGCAGGAATATTACGGCGATGAAATTCAGGACGACGAAGAAGAAAAATAATCAGGCAAAAATTTAAGCCGTTTACTCTTACGGGTAAGCGGCTTTGTTTTTTTATCAGGCCT
>CAJMDR010000035.1 GCA_905212215.1 uncultured Porphyromonadaceae bacterium | reverse complement strand
AATCGGGCACTTCTTATTTACAGCCACTCCTAATCGGACTTATCAGACCTATCGGACAACTCAGGTTATAAGTTTAATGCAATCTAATCCACTTATTATCAGTTACTTACGAAAATCTTTCTCTACAGAGAAAAGAAATACCCCAATTCTTTTCTCTGTAAAGAAAGATTTTTGTAACTTTGCAGAAATCAGAGAGTTATGGAACGCATATATGAAATATCACGACGTCTCGTGGAAACCCTTGAAACTTCTCACACAGTGTAATCGACACGGATATACCTGCCATTACAGACATTGAATACGAAACCCAGCTTAAACTCAAGAAACTTCTTGTTGTTTTAGCTGACAAGGTTCCCTTTGTTCCCAACATGACAAAACTGGGAAGAGAAATCGGTGTCTCGCGCAATCAGCTTGTGAAGTTCTTCGCGCTTATTAATGACGGAGCAATTCTACGGACACTCAACAATGAAGCAAATGCAACAAAAAACATTGCAAAGCCTGAGAAAATATTATTTGACAATCCGTCGGTGATGCAGGCATTAGGTATATTCAATAAAATAGGTACAGTTAGAGAGAGTTATGTAGCAGCCATGTTGTGTGCCGCAGGAAAGGTATATGCTGCTAAAGAAGGTGATTTTCTCCTTAACGGGAGGTATCTTTTTGAAGTCGGGGGGAAAGGAAAAGGATTCTCACAGATAGCCGACAAACCAAACAGTTATGTCATTGCCGATGACATTGAATCAGGTTTTGGAAACAAAATTCCTATGTGGCTCTTGGGTTTCTTGTATTAAACTATATTTCAAAAGTCGAAATATGTAACAGAACAGCAGGTTGACTATGTATTGGGTCAACCCGCTGTTCTGTTATGTTCCTCGACTTACAAATTATGACTAAAAAGCAATCAAGTCGATTCCATGTATGGATATGACTTGATTGCTTTTTAATGGTGTGAATTATTGTCCTTTGCCGTGGCAGTTCTTGTATTTCTTGCCGGAACCGCAGGGACATGGGTCGTTGCGACCTACTTTAGGCTGGGTGTTCTTGATGGGCGTTCGCGAGGGTTGCTGACGGGCATAGCTGCTCTGCATGGCCTTGCGCTGGTTCTGCTCGTAATCGTCGCGGGTAGTAGAGTAACCTGCGTAAGGATTCGATGCGGGAGCGTTGCTGTATTCGCGTCTCAGAGCCTGCTGAGGCCTTGTGGCTGCCATTGCCTGCTCCTCGGCGACTCTGGCTGCCTCTGCCTGAGCCTTTGCCTCTTCGTAGTCCGGTACGGCGAGTTTGCCGCGAAGAAGTGTGGCAACGGACTTGGTGTTCATGTCCCATAACATCTTCTTCCACAGCTCGTATGCCTCCAGCTTATAGATTACCAACGGATCTTTCTGCTCGTAGCTGGCGTTCTGTACCGACTTGCGCAGTTCGTCCATCTCGCGGAGTTGTTCCTGCCATGCGCGGTCTATGGAGCTAAGAAGAACCGCTTTCTCCCATGCCTTGCTAAGGGGTGCGCAGTTGTTGTTATAGGCCTCCGTTATGTCGAAACGGATATTATATACACGTTTGCCATCGGTGATGGGCACGCCCACCAGTCCTGTGGCACCCTGCATTTCCACGAAGTCCTTTATATATGGCATGGCACCCTGAGCCATCTTCTCCTTCTTACGGTTGAAGTCGGCCATAGCGGTTTCGGCGATGCGATCTGTAACCTCGGAAGCATCAAGATGCGGATATTCCTCTGCTGTGAAGGGAACGTCAAGTGCAAGCACCTTGCGTGCCTCTTCCTGCAACGAGTCGAAGTTGTCGGCACGCGATGCAATCTCTCCTGCCGTCTCGTAAATCATGTTGGCGATGTCGGAGCCTACCCTCTCCCCTTTCAGGGCGTTCTGACGGCGTCCGTAAACACCCTTACGCTGTGCGTTCATCACGTCGTCATATTCCACCAGACGTTTACGTATGCCGAAGTTGTTCTCCTCGACACGCTTCTGAGCGTTCTCGATGGAGCGGGTAACCATCTTGGAGTCAATCATATCACCCTCTTTGAAGCCGAGCTTGTCAAGAGTCTTGACAACCCTCTCGGAGGCGAACAGACGCATCACGGTATCCTCGAACGAGACGAAGAATACGGAGCTTCCGGGGTCTCCCTGACGACCTGCACGACCACGGAGCTGGCGGTCGACACGACGCGATTCATGGCGCTCGGTGCCGATGATGGCAAGACCTCCGGCCTCTTTAACTTCCGGAGTAAGTTTGATGTCGGTACCACGACCTGCCATGTTGGTAGCGATGGTAACCATACCTTTCTCACCGGCATGAGCTACAATATCGGCCTCCTTCTGGTGTAACTTGGCGTTCAGTACCTGATGCGGTATCTTGCGCAACTGGAGCATACGGCTCAGCAACTCGGAGATCTCCACCGAGGTAGTGCCCACAAGCACAGGACGACCAACCTCTATCATGGCCTGAATCTCGTCAATGACAGCGTTGTATTTCTCCTTCTTGGTGCGGTATACGCGGTCGTTCTGGTCGTTGCGGATTACCGGACGGTTGGTGGGGATCTCTATCACATCGAGCTTGTAGATGTCGTAGAACTCACCGGCTTCCGTCATGGCGGTACCTGTCATGCCTGCCAACTTGCGGTACATGCGGAAATAGTTCTGCAAGGTGATTGTGGCATAGGTCTGCGTTGCGGCTTCCACCTTCACGCCTTCTTTGGCCTCGATTGCCTGATGGAGTCCGTCGGAATAACGGCGTCCTTCCATGATACGGCCTGTCTGCTCGTCGACAATCTTGATTTTATTGTTGTCGATAACGTATTCCACATTGATGTCGAACAGCGTGTAAGCCTTCAGCAGCTGGTTCACGGTGTGCACACGTTCCGACTTGATGGAATAGTTCTGCAACAGCTCATCCTTGCGAGTCTGCTTTTCGTCGTCGGTAAGGTCTTCATTCTCCACAGCCGAGAGCTGGGCTGCAATGTCGGGCAGGATGAAGAATTCCGGGTCCTGGTTTGTGCCCGACAGCACCTCAATGCCCTTGTCGGTAAGCTCTATGGAATGGTTCTTCTCGTCAATGACGAAGAAAAGCGGCTCCACAGCTTTCGGCATCTCACGGTTGTTGTCGGCCATATACTTGGCCTCGGTCTTGAGCATTATCTGCTTGATGCCGTCTTCGCTGAGATAACGAATCAATGGATTATGCTTCGGGAGCGCCTTATAGACGCGGAACAATGCCAAGCCACCTTCTTCGAGCAATTGCTCTGCAGTGAGGGGTTTCTTTGCTTTCTCTTCGGCAGGACGGTTGTCGTAGCGTGCTATCTGCGCCGCATCGCCGCTCTGTGCGGCCGAAATCTTGTTTTTGGCCTCAATGAGCAGGTTCTGCGCCAGTTTGCGCTGGGCGTTGTAGAGTTTCTCAACATTAGGCTTGAACTCCACGAACATCTGATCGTCACCCTTGGGCACGGGACCGGAGATGATAAGCGGCGTACGGGCATCGTCGATAAGCACAGAGTCAACCTCATCGACTATGGCGTAGTAATGCTCCGAGCGCTGAACAAGGTCTTCGGTCATCAGCGCCATGTTGTCGCGCAGATAGTCGAAGCCGAATTCGTTGTTGGTGCCGAAGGTAATGTCGCAATTGTAAGCGTCGCGGCGCTCTTTGCTGTTGGGCTTGGTCTTGTCGATGCAGGCAACGGAAAGACCATGGAACTGGTAAAGCGGACCCATCCATTCCGAGTCACGTTTTGCCAGATAGTCATTCACGGTAACCACATGCACACCTTCTCCGGTTAGCGCGTTGAGGAACACAGGAAGCGTTGCCACCAGGGTCTTACCCTCGCCGGTAGCCATCTCAGCGATGTTGTTGCTCACCTTGTCGCCCTGCATTATGCCGTGGAGCACCTGGCCGCCGATTAGCTGCACATCGTAGTGCACCATATCCCATTTGGTGAGGTTGCCGCCGGCCACCCATTCATTCTTGTAAATGGCCTTGTCGCCGTCAATTGAAACGAAGTCCTTTCCGGCAGCAGCCAAAGCACGGTCAGAGTCAGTGGCGGTGACCTCAATGGTCTCGTTCTCCTTGAAGCGGCGTGCCGTTTCCTTTACTATTGCGAACACCTCGGGAAGAGCCTCATGCAGTTTACGGCTGTACATGTTGAATTTCTCTTCACGCAGGGAGTCTATCTCCTTCCATAGCGGGTCACGCTTATCATAGTCGAGAGTCTCGATTTCGGCGCGCAGTTCGTTGATGCGGTCGGTGTATTGCTGCGCCTCGCCGCGAATATCGTCGCGCACCACGTCTACCCTGGCACGAAGTTCATCATTGCTGAGGCTGAGCAGCTCAGCGCTGATGGGGTTGATTTCCTCCTTGATGCGTTTCCAGAGAGGCTTCACGGCACGTTCACTCTGATCGCCGAGGATTTTTTTGAGTATATTGCTTATTCCCATATAGAGTCTTGATTCATTCTGCACCTAAGGCGATTTCATGAGTCACCGTAGGTGAAGCGAATTATTCTGCAAAGATAGCATTAAATGCCATTATCTGCAAATATAACACATTTCCCTCATTTCGGTTGAAATTATAAGTCAGCAGGGCATATCGGAGTTGCCGAAATGCCCTGCTATGGGTTGACTTAGAGAGTAGTTGAGAGTCTCCATTGATGGCTCTCTTTACGAAAATGCTGCTTATGAGCAACCGCCGCAGGAACAGTCACCGCCTCCGCAATTGCCATCGCCGTCGCCACAATTGCCGCCTCCGCCGCAGCATCCGCCACAACGGGGATGAAGCTCTTCTTCGGTTGCAGGACGAACTTCTATGATCTTGCCTTTGAAAGTGACGGTCTTTCCGGCAAAGGGATGATTGAAGTCCATTGTCACTTTGTCGGGCTTGATGTCAATGACTTTGCCATGCATTATATACCCTTCGGCAGTGCGCATAGGCAATACTGCGCCCACTTTCACGCTGTCTGGAAGAGTGCCGTCGGCAGAGAAAATATCCACCGGCAATTCCAGAATTTCTTTGGGGTCATACTGGCCGAAAGCAGCATCGGGAGGAAGAGTCACCTCGAACTTGTCGCCGGCTTTCAGGCCTTCCATAGCGGCTGCGAGACCCGGCAAAAGGCCTTCTGTCTTGCCAAAGATAATAGTGTCGGGAGCTTTCTCGGTGGCCTCGAAGAGCAGATTCCCCTCGGAGTCAGTCACTTTATATGCAAAGGCCACGAAACGGCCATCTTTTACTGTATCTGTAATCATTTCTGTGTTGTTTTTCAATGATTGTCTAAGGCGAAATACTGCAGGAATGATTATTCCTCGCCGGGATGTTTCAGCTTATACTGTTCCTGCGGAATCTCCACGTTGAAGTAGAACGAGGAAGGAGTTTCGCCATTAAAACGTCGCGCTTCCTTGTAAGGTTGCACGAGAAGCTGGTCAATTCCGTCTCTGGGATACTGAGCGTCTGTGGTCTGATAGCCCAGATACTGGAGCAAGTCATATTCGTGCATGGGATAAACCACATACCAGGCATTTTCCTGATCCAGACCACTTCCGGTACTCATTATGGCACCCAACAGGTTTGCCAGACGGTATTCCCAGAATTTGGCACGGAGCGTCTTTCCTTTCTGACGCAGGAAATGAATCAGGAACGACATCTGGCGCAGGTCAAGGGGATTGTCGCGCAACGCTTTCTCAGTATAATGTATAATCGCCTCGGCATCTTTGGTGGTTATGTTACCCCCTTTTTTCAGTATCGCCTCGGTGGAGTCGTTGAACTGGCTCATTCGGTATGGGTCGTAATCCTCCTGAAACATATAGCCCAGATAGAAATAGCGGTATTCTTTCGGCGTCATCACCGTGTCGTTGGCCTCGAAGCGTTCCTGCAGACGCGGGAAATAGAAACGGCTTGCAGGATTCAGCACCGAGTCCTCTATGGCGGCGAGATCCGGTTTTTCCGGTGGAAGCTGTTTATAGCGTGCCGACATATTGACGGCGGTGAGGGTTAGCAGCAGAACAAGTATTGTATTTGGCAATCGTCTCATCTGAATGGATTTTTACTGTTATTCGTCAATCAAGGGTATTTATAGCAAGAATCAGCACTAACACCAGACCCATCATCATTATGGCAATTGCTATGGGAAAGCCTTTTGCCAGCAGATACTTGAAAAAGTTGCCGGAACGGAACCCTACGGCTGCGCCTCGCGGAGTATTGGTGAAGAGCAGATATCCGAAGAAGCAGCCAGCGGCGGTGGCAAGTATCATGATGGAGTAAAGCGTGGAGAGGTCTATGGTCAGGGAGAAGCCGAGCAAACCTACCACCATGCCTGTAACGGAGCCTATGGTCATGTACCAGATGCCTCTTGTCTGGCGGCGTACCGGCTCAGGCTGCAGAATGGTGGTCACCATCACAGCAAGCGTCATGCAGAGCCAGCTGATTAGCATGGTATTGTTGATGGGCAGATAAGGCTGTCCGAGGTTGTTGTCGGCGAAGCTTAATGCCAGTAGACCCATATAAGAGAATGCTGGTGCGAGCATCTGGTTCCGGTAGATGAACCAGAACGTAAGGGCGAACAGTAGGCAGCTTATTATAATCCAGACCATAATTGCAAAAGCGTGTTTATTAATCTATAACGTTTCAGCGTCCGGATTTATTTGCCGTGGTAGATTTCTTACCGTCCGTGGTAGTTTTCTTATACGTGGCACAACGTGGAGAGATGGCTATTGCAATGATAAAATCACCGGATCGCCACGCATAGAGTATGAAAGGTTCTTTACCCGACGGCAATGTAACTTCCGCCTCTCCCGTCGTCTCTTTGTCCGGATCCGGAAGCGTGAGAATGGAATAGTCGTCGGTCCAGGAATTCGCGCCGCCCAACACAGCCTTATACAAAGCCTCCTTGCACACCCATCCGAGCAATGATTTGTCGGCGGGAATCAATTCCTGTTCTTTAGCAGAGAAGACCCTTTGGCGTACGGCATCGTTCACCGTTCGTCCACAACGCTCGGTGTCCACACCCATAGCGGTCCTCGACGAGAACTGCTCCAGATCAGCTTCCGGAGTAGGAGGTAATGTAGCCACCACGAACATGCCGCGAGTATGGCTTACCGAGATGCGCTCGTCGCTGTCTTGCAGCAATGGCGCTCCGTTTTCTGCATGGTCTATGGCCCTATAATCACCGTCGCGACCGTTCTCGCTCCATACCTGCCGTGCCATCAGCTCCCACAGCCGGGCCGATGAATAACGGGCTCCGCCGGAAATCTCTTCAATCTTCACCCCTATGGGCGTGCGGTGGCGCCAGTATGTCAGGTCCTGTTCTTCCTGAGCGGCATTGCTGTGGTCTGTGGTCATGGTTTTATTCTTTTTTGGGTTCAGGTTTGGGAAGGCGCACCATTACCGACTCAATGCGGTGCCGGTCCATTTTCAACACGGTGAAGGAGCAACCTGCGGCGGTAACTGTTTCGCGTTCCTTCGGGAAATCACCCTTTACCGCGAGCAGCAACCCGGCGAGCGTCTCGGCATCGTCGGCTTCGGGGAAGGATTCCTCGTCAAGGCCTGTGACGCGGTAAAAGTCCACCAACGGCGTCTTCGCACGGAAACGGAACACTCCGGGCGCGACACAGCGCCATAGAGTCTCCTCGGTGTCGTATTCGTCGTCAATTTCCCCTACTATTTCTTCCAGGATGTCCTCCAGAGTCACTATGCCCTGGGTTCCTCCGTACTCATCCACCACAATAGCTATATGCACCTTTTTGAGGCGGAAATCCTGCATCAGGTCATCAATCATTCGGCTCTCAGGCACGAAATAGGCTTTTCTTACAAGGCTCTGCCAGCTGAAACCTTCATGCTCCTGTTCCACCCACGGCAGAAGGTCCTTGCTGTAAAGGATTCCGCGGATGTCGTCCTGGTCATTGTCATAGACAGGGATACGGGAATATCCGGACTTCAGCACGGTATCTACCACAGCTTTCCAACTGCTGTGTACTTCTATTGCTGTGACATCGGGACGCGGGGTCATAATGTCGGAAGCCTGTTTCTGGCCAAGAGTGAGAATGCCTTCGAGCATTTCTTTGTCTTTTTTCTCCTTGACGTCGGTTATTTCCAACGCCTGGCTAAGGTCGTCGGTGGAGATATCGTTGTGCTTCTTCTCCACCTTGCGCGACACGAATGCCGAAGAGCGCACCATAATGCTGCTGATGGGAGTGAAGAATCGGTAGGCGATGAGCATGGCTCCGGAAGCAGCTTTGCTCCATGCCTCCATCCTTCCGCGGGCGGTAAGTTTTGGCAACACCTCACCAAAGAGCAGAAGGAGGAACGTAAGCAGAACTGTCTTGAGCAGAAACTCGAGTACTCCGCCGGCGAAATGCACAACCTGGTCCATGGCGAAGTTAAGCAATATCACCATGGTGATGTTCACCAGGTTATTACCTATGAGAATAGTGGCCAGAAGTCGTTCGGCATGGTCGGTGAGGAAACAAACGCGTTTTGCGTCGGGAACATCTTCCTGATGCAGTTCTTCAAGCCGTGCAGTATCGAGTCCAAAGAAAGCAATCTCCGAACCTGACATGAAAGCCGACAGCAACAGACATATAAATGCTATGGCAACTATAGTTATCCATACGGCCCAGTTGCCCGGGGCGGAAAACGTAATGCTTTGCTCAGCGAGCAGAAGCAGGCCGAGCAATGGGGTGTGCGGTGATGGTAAAGGGTCTATGTCCACTTGATGTAGTATATCTCTTGAAGAGCAAAGATATAAAAGATTCTCCACATGTGCAAATCACCTCAATAGAGCACCAGGACAACGGCATTGGAATCCATAAAATAACACATCATTGTAATTTTAGTCCCGTTCCTTAAATTTTCGCATCCTTGGGGTCGTATGGCCGGAGCGATGCGAATATTTAAGGAACGGGGCTAAGGTCACAGCCTCCCGTTGTTCTGAGAGATTGCAGTGGTTCAGGAAGCCTTCCAGGGGCACCAGGCCTTGAAGACCTTTGAGGTTACGGTACCGTCGGGGAAAGTGGCGATGATGATGTAGTCATGCCCTTTGCAGGTGCCGACGTCGTGTACTCCCTCTTCCGTCGACAACAGGCTTCCCAGGTCGTTTGGCCCTGTGAGCGAGATATTGAAATACACGGAATTGCCATATTCCGGTTTCCAGTCGGAGAGATGATCGATGGTCTCGCCTTTGGAGGTGATAGCCGTCGCATACTGATATCCGCTGTTGATATACTTCTGTGCCGAGATGAAGGAGGCGGAGAACAAAGCGGATACATCTGAGCCTTTCGGATACTTGCTTCCCCATGAGTCGTCTGCAGCGATTATCTTCAGCCCCAACAGAGGCTTGGAAAGATAATTGTCGCGCTTAGAGTCCGGCCAGAAGCCTTTCGCATCAGAAGAATATGCCGTGTCGCAGAAAGTCTTGCTTATCTCCATGAATTTTGCCGGAGATGTGGCAAGGCTTATCTCCTCTCCTTTGATAAGGATTGTCGGCCCTAAATACTGGTTTTCGGCTGTGGGTCTTCCCTGAGTGTATTCCGATACCTCTATGGCCGTCGGTTCTATGTATGAACGCACCAGCGAAGAGGATGTCACAGTCGGTTTGTCGTCATCGCTGCATGATGCCA
Organism: uncultured Porphyromonadaceae bacterium; assembly: GCA_905212215.1. Taxonomy (GTDB): domain Bacteria; phylum Bacteroidota; class Bacteroidia; order Bacteroidales; family Muribaculaceae; genus Lepagella. Next base: position 1,696 of record CAJMDR010000035.1, on the reverse strand, counting down.
ATAGCATCAGTAATGAAGGCAGCAACACAATTAGAGTTTTGATTGGTTTTCGCATACTTCTTAGTTTAGTGAGTTGTCGGATAGATGTTTATGATTGCATGAAGGAGATGTGAATAATCATCAGTGCTCTCTCCGAATTCCCATGGATCTTCTGGGATGTAATCAAGTCCTGCGACCTCAAATACACCGTTAAGGTAGTACCCATCATATACGCCGTTCCACCCCCAATTACAGAGCACATATTCAGCTGTTTCGGTTTTACTGGAAAGAACTATTACCTGAGTGTCGGTGTTGATGCGTTCTTCGATTATTCTTTCCATTTCCATGAATCCATGCAACAACCAGAAATGCGATAACGAAAATAAATCATTTGTCAAATTCCCTTGTACTATCACGGGTCTTGAAGATTCAAGTTCTGCCCTCACATTGATGTCCTTGTATGGGATTGCATCATGTGAAGTTGAACCATCAGGATTAGGTCTGGATGTGGTCGGCAGATAAGCGTTTGCATAGCCAGATAGGTTCAGAATTTGTCGTAATTGATTGATAAAAGACGCAGTTCCTGATGCTCCATAGATGAAGTCGCCGTATTCAGGTCTTCCCATAACTTCCATTAATCTGGCGATCTGTTGATTCGCGGTGTTGTTTTGTGAAGCATTTGCTTCTATCATTGCTGGCCAGTTAAAATCGTATCCCCCAAACGATGTCGGACGGCCGAATATCGACATAGCCTGAGCGACTGCCACGGCACCGCACCCCGTAGGTGCGTGAGTACCACCTATTACAGGTGTATACTGATTGTAAGGATAGTCTTGACTCCATTTGACTTTACACATAGGTGTGGTCTTTACCTTCTCAGACCAGTCGGTAGTTACAGTATAAACCTTGTTGTCTGGGTGCATGGCTGTGTCGATACCAATTTCTATGTAGTCGTCAAGGAGGGCTACGAAATCGGAGACTCCGTTGTCGGGCATCGATTCTGACAGATTGAGATTGCCTTTGTCTGACATTGCCAGCACATCTGGAAATGCCGGGTTTGCGGACATGATGGCGAAGCCCTTGTTGTCTTTAAAGTTAAAGACGTAGACCATTGCCTCCTCTCCGGCTCTGGTGGTTGGAGTGAGGTGCCGACCGAATGATTCGCATGATGCGATTTCAGTCGTATTTGAACGCGTTTCGGGGAAGAGTCTTGCACGAACTCTCAAAAGAGTTTCCTGTGCTTTTTTGCGGGAAATCTTTCCCTCATTGAGGGTCTCTTGGAAACCGATGATTTCCGGTTCTGACTGATTGCATGACGCGAGCATGAGTATCGCGAATGCAAGATGGAACAAATGTTTCATACTTGATTGGTTTTGTGATTATAGGTGTTCAAATGGCAATCGCAACTAATGTTTCTGAATAGGCTTGGCGGTTTATAAGTAGGGACACTATACACAATAAATTAGAGTGAATTGCCGATAAAAAACACATCTAGTTTAATAATGGATTTTGCTGCAAAGTTACAATTATTGTTTTGGAGTAACCAAATATTTTTTTATGTTATATAACATATTTTGCGATTGTCTAATGAAGTCGTTTCAAATTATTTACGAATTTGAAATAAATAATTAGGGATATTCAGAAAATAGTTAACTGATTGTTTAGCAGAGTTATAGATTATTTGTAACTTTACAAAGCCCCCCAATGGATCATCACG
>CAJMDR010000034.1 GCA_905212215.1 uncultured Porphyromonadaceae bacterium | reverse complement strand
AGAGGGAATAGAGGGTAGTTTCTATAATGTCATGGGACTTCCTGTATATCGTCTATTCCGCGAGCTTCAACACTTCAGTTACTGGACCTTATAAGGTAGCTCAAGCGGCAGTTGTACACCAAATTCTCACACTCGGTCCGTTAACATTTCAGGCTTCACGACCTAAGCCACTACAGATAAAGTGCTGAAATGGTTGATTTTATAAAGTTAAAGAGTGTTAAATGCAAAATTAGTAAAACTGCCATATTCAATACCAAAACGTGCCTGACGAGGCAATCAGAGGAAAAGCGAAAAAACGGCCTGAGACGGCGCTACAAGCGGGATTAGCGCCATTAGGAACAATCTCAAATTGCACACCAAACCTAAAGTGTGCCGAAACATAAATAGCGTTAAACTGCCGAAATTTCAGCATTAAGGGGGTTGACATTAAAGTGAAAATATATTAACTTTGCATCGTGAAAGTCAAAGCAATGTGCGATTGACTGCATCAAAAATTCCAATAGGACTACATGAAAATAAAGAATATAGCCGCTACCATAGCAATAGCAATAGCATCCTTCGCCCCTGCGTTCGCACAGACTCCCATGAACGCTCATCAGAAAGCCCACAAGCTTGCCCATGAGAGTCGTATGGATGTCAACACACTCACCAATATGGTGGCCAACGATGTCAATGCCCGCGAAGCCGCTAACGCTATTTCATCGCAGACCTCATCACTCATCGATGACCTGCTGGCAGAGGCAAAGAAATATATCGGCACCCCTTACGTGCACGGCGCCAAGGGTCCGAGAGCTTTCGACTGCTCCGGCTATACCAGCTATATCTACAAGAAATTCGGCTACAACATTTCTCCGGGTTCCCGCATCCAGTACACACAGGGTACTCCTGTGGCTCGCAAGGACCTTCGCAAAGGAGACCTCGTATTCTTCACCTCGCGCAGCAGCGGCAAAAATGTAGGCCATGTAGGAATAGTATGGAGTGTAAACGGACAAACAGGTGATTTCTCATTCATCCACGCAAGCATCCGTGGTGTGAGAATCAGCGAATTCAAAGGCTACTATGTTCCTCGATATGTAGGAGCAAAGCGTATCATAAAATAATTCGCAACCCACAAGACTTGCCTCTCACCTGAAACGAACTTTCTATCAGTAAATTCAATTTCGCTAATCTTAGCTTCAATCAGTTTGGAAAATACTCCACGGCACATCTGCGACTGATTTGCTTCAGGAATAATTTGAAAGTGAAGAATCCAAGAAAGTATTTTGAAAGAAATACTGTCAGCGTCAATTGACCGTTTAGCTAAGATTTCTTATAACACCGTCCATTGCATGAGATAATGCAGCGGGCGGTGTTTTTCTTTTATCTTCAATTAGTCTTTCCAAATCGTTATGAAATTCTCTTGTTCAAGTCTGATAAGTTACAAAGGCGTGAGCATTGTTATCTGAGATATCCATGTTTTATGCGGAATTATGGCTCAGTAGAAAATTAGTGGGGATAAGCATAAAGGTTTGCAATGAAGTTGTTTCGACTTATTTCTTTGTTAAGATTCACTCAAATAGATGGCTGAAGATTGACAAAGAGAATAAAATCATTAACTCAACTTCATTATTTTTTGGATTAGTAAATAAGTAGAAACAACTTCTATGTTCAACTGGACAACTATAAAGACATATACCGACATTCTCTTCGAACAATTCGAGGGAATAGCAAAAATTACCATCAACCGACCACAGGTATACAATGCCTTCCGTCCCGAGACGAACAAGGAGATGCTCGACGCCATGGCCATCTGCCGTGAGCGGGAGGACATCCGCGTAGTAGTGCTTACGGGAGCAGGAGACAAAGCTTTCTGCAGCGGAGGCGACCAACATGCCAAGAGCCGCGGCGGATATGTGGGCGAAGACGGAGTACCGCGCCTTAATGTCCTCGACCTCCATGCCGCCATCCGTTCCCTTCCGAAACCGGTCATCGCCATGGTGAACGGCTACGCCATCGGGGGTGGCAACGTGCTCCAGGTAGTATGTGACCTCAGCATTGCCTCCTCCACAGCACGTTTCGGCCAGACAGGCCCCAAGGTAGGAAGCTTCGATGCCGGATTCGGATCAAGCTATCTGGCACGCTGCGTAGGTCAGAAAAAAGCCCGCGAGATATGGTTCCTCTGCCGTCAATACACAGCTCAGGAGGCTCTTGACATGGGTATGGTGAACTGTGTGGTGGAACCCGAAAAGTTGGAAGAGGAGACAGTTGAATGGTGCCGCACCATCATGAAACGGTCGCCGCTTGCCATCCGTATGATAAAGAGAGGACTCAACGCAGAACTCGACGGTCAGCAGGGACTGATGCAGTTCGCCGGAGACGCCACCCTGCTCTATTATCTTATGGACGAGGCTCAGGAAGGACGCGACGCTTTCCTGGAGAAACGTGACCCGGACTTCGACCAGTTCCCCAAATTCCCCTGATACCATGCGGCTTTCTTTCGCTCCCTGCTGGCTTCAGTTCAAGACGCCGGCTACTACTTCGCGCGAGACAATGACGCGCAAGCTGACTTGTTTCCTAAAAGTCTACGATGAGAAGAATCCGGAGGTTTTCGGCCTCGGTGAGGCGGCGCTGTTCCCGGGACTCAGCCCGGAGGCAACAGAAGGGTATGACCTTAAATTAGTGGAGTTGTTGGCAAACATTGCCATAGGCAGACCCACCGACCTCAGCCGTTATTCCTCTATACAGTATGGTCTTGAACAGGCTCTGCGCGACTTTGCTTCGGGTGGAAGGAGAATTTATTATGATTCTCCTTTCCTGCAAGGCAAGCAGCAGATTACCATCAACGGCCTTGTGTGGATGGGAGACATCGACACCATGCGCAGGAGGGCCATGGAGAAAATCGAGGCAGGATTCCGCTGTGTGAAGTTCAAGATAGGAGCCTTGGACTGGAATGCGGAACTTGACCTCCTCAGAGAGATACGTAAGATTGACAACAATTTGGAAATACGAGTCGACGCCAACGGAGCTTTTCCCTGGAACGATGCCCTGCACCGACTCGGCCAACTTGCGGACCTTGGTGTGGAAAGCATAGAACAGCCCATTCCTCCACGTAATTTCCGCGAAATGGGAATACTTTGCAAGGAATCGCCAGTTCCCATCGCCTTCGACGAGGAGCTTATAGGCATCTTCGACCCGGAAGAGAGAAGAGCGTTGCTGAGCCATGTCAAGCCTCAGTACATAGTTCTTAAACCGGCACTCTGCGGAGGTTTCGCAGGAGCTGAAGACTGGATTCAGGCAGCACAGAATGAAGGCATCGGCTGGTGGGTGACCTCGGCGCTGGAGAGCAATGTCGGCCTGTCTGCTCTTGCACAATGGACAGGCTCACTGCTTGCCGACAGTCCGGAACATCGCGCACAAGGCTTAGGAACCGGAGCGCTGTATGTAGAGAATGCACCATCCCATCTGGTGTTAGAGGGTCAGGACATGAGATATTCACCTGAGCAAATGAGCGGCGACAAAGATTTCCTTGATAAGTTGCAATGGCACGAATGAAAGAGGATGTGGAGCTGTTTCTTAAGGAATGGCTTTCGGAAGAGTCCTTTATAACTGCTCATTCCTCAGGCTCAACGGGAGCACCAAAGCCCATAAAGCTACCTAAATCATTGGTAAGGGAGTCAGCGTTGAGAACAATCAAGTTCTTCAACATCAGCTCCTCGTCGCGATTGCACCTTTGCCTCAGCACTGACTATATCGCCGGGAAAATGATGGTAGTTCGCAGCCAAATGTCCGGGGCTGAACTTACCGTGGAAGAGCCTTCAAACACCCCGCTTGCAGATACCGAGTTGCTTGAAGGAAGGAGAATAACATTGTTGGCCATTGTGCCATCGCAGTTGGTATCGTTGCTTAACCACCCGGAAAGGCTCGCAATAGTAGACAACATCCTTTTGGGTGGTAGTCCCATACCACCTGAACTGAAGAAGAGGTTCCTTGCCATGAAACTCAAGGTAAAGGCCTGGGAGAGCTATGGCATGACAGAAACAGCCTCACATATAGCCCTACGCCCTATCAACGATTCCGAAACACCCTTCACCTGTCTGCCGGAAATCAGATGTTCGTTAGGAGAACAGGAGAATCTGTGCATACACTTCGGCAAAAATCTTATTGAGACCAGAGATATTGCCACTCTCCTTTCCCCCACTTCTTTCTACATTCGTGGCAGACTCGACAATGTGATAATAAGCGGCGGATTAAAAATCCATCCGGAAGAACTGGAGATCAAAGCTGCAGACATACTCGCATCTTACTCTTCTTTCATTACCGGGGCACACGATGAGAAATGGGGCGAAATACCAGTTCTTGCCATAGAGCGTAAGACCACCCTTTCTGAACAGGAAGAAAAGGTATTGCTGATGAAACTGCGTGAACGCCTCGGTTCGAAGATGGCGCCAAAGAAAATTATCGTTTTACCTGAATTCCTACGTACCGATTCCGGGAAAGTAATACGCAAAATTTCATTACCTTTGCACTCGTGATAACCAATTATCCCTCACGCTTACTTGAGAAAACGGTGGCGAATCTGTCAAAACTGCCGGGCATAGGGCGCAAGACAGCCTTGCGTCTGGCATTACATCTGCTGCGTACTCCTCCGGGAGAGGCGGAAGAACTGGCAAACGCCATACTTGACCTTCGTGCAAACGTGTGCTATTGTTCGCGGTGCCATAACATCTCCGATTCCCCCGTATGCCATATCTGCGCCGATCCGAACCGCGACCAGACCAAGATATGTGTGGTGGAGAACATACGCGATGTCCTCACCATAGAATCCACTCATGAGTTCAAAGGGCTTTATCATGTGTTGGGAGGTTTGGTGTCGCCTATGGATGGTATTGGTCCCTCGGACCTTGAAATAGAATCGCTTATAAAGCGCATCGACGAGGAAAAGACCGAAGAGATAATCCTTGCCCTTGCACCTACCATGGAAGGTGACACCACAGGATTCTATATCTTCCGCCGCTTAGGAAACAATGATGTCAAGGTGACTGTATTGGCACGCGGAGTGGCCGTAGGCGGTGACCTTGAATATACCGACGAGCTTACCCTCGGCCGCTCCATAGCACAGCGCATCCCTTTCGCCGATTCCATGTCTTCAATGCGGAAATGAACATCACTCTACGTGCCATAGAACCCTCGGACCTCGACTCCGTACTCAAATGGGAAAATGATTCCTCCGCCTGGGATTATTCCGATGTTGTCGCTCCTCTTTCAAGGAGGATTTTGCAGGATTATATAGCTTCCTACAACGCCGATCCGTTTGCCGAGGGACAACTGAGACTCATCATAGCTGATGGTCAAGACAACCCTTTGGGAATAGCTGATCTCTACGACATAAGCGCTATACATGCCCATGCTTTCGTAGGAATATATGTAGATCCGGAACAAAGAAATAAAGGAATAGCAACCGAATCCCTTACATTGCTATGTGAATATGCAATCCACCGTTTGGGAATACGAACCTTGGCAGCACTTATCCTACCGGAAAACAATATCTCCATAAACCTTTTCACCAAATACGGATTCAAGCATAGCGGTACTCTCCCCTCCTGGCGAAGAACCGCGTCCGGCTTCTCCGACGTCGAAATCTTCACCCTCCACCATCCCCGCTGACAACAGCATCTATTTCCAACCACATTAAGTACAACAAAATGCGCCGCAATGAATACGGCGCATTTTGCTTTTGAGAATATTTCAGCGTTTTATCTTACCACCTGACGAGTAACGATTAGTTTGCCGCTGAGAGTCTTGCTTACAGCTATCACCAAGGTACCTTTGGCGGGATTGTTGACACGCAGTCCCTGAGGTGTGTAATACTCTGTGGAGAGAATAACCTCTGCGTCGTTGTCAACGCCGCTTACACCCATACCCACGAGCTTATGCAAGGGATAGAATGTGCTGTAATTGCCGTTGACAAGAGTCAGCACATCGTCGCATACCGCTTCACTACGGTGCATGCGCAGAGCGTTGTCCTTGATATAGAATACCTTGCCATCCTTCAGAGAGCCGGTGAGTTTCACTACATCGTTGAACGGGCAGATAGCACCGGGAGCAAGAGTGAGGATATTACCACCTCCGCCAACGGGAATCTTCATGAATGTAGCGGCGGCAGCACGTACCTCCGGACGGTTTGCGAGAGCCTTAGGCATGGGATAATAACCGTTCTCGAAAGTGAAGTGCTGTGCCAGAGAATCGATTGCCACTCCTGAAGTCAGTTCCTGAGTAGTCTTGCCATACAGACATGTAGGTACGATAGAGTCGGCAAGAAGAGTGCCGGTTGCATAGCTTACGTTACCGTTAAGAACAGTGTGTGCACAAAGCGTAGTGTCCGCATAGTTGGCATTGAACTGGAACGCCTTGTATTTAGAGCCATAATAGGTGTCACCAATCATTGCTCCGACCTGATATTTGCCTGTGGGACTTGTCGGGCCGTTTACATAAACCTGCGAAGAAGTAACATTGTAGCGCATGGCTCCGATATCACCTAAAGAAGATGCCTGACCCGTAAGACCGCCGATACCGATAGCCTGGCTATTGCCATTTGCAAGAGTTGTGAAATTAATCGGTCCGTAGCTCGCACAGCCAATCATCAAACCGCGAGTTGCACCGGATATGCCACCGATTCTGTTAACCTGAGAAGTGTTGGAAGCTGCTTTGGTGTCGAAATTCTCAACGTCTATGCTGCCTGCGTTGACACAACCTATTATCTGGGTCTTTTCATTCTGGTTGAAAGAGATAATACCTCCAACATAGTCCCAGTTACCGTGAATCTTGCCGCTAAAGCTGCAATTGGTAATTTCCACAGGACCATCTGTATTGTCCTCGCCAAGGATACCGCCTACATAACGATTGTAAGCGTTTATCTGAGCCGCTACATGTACATTGTCTATCTTTGTCTTCTTAAGACGAACCATGGAGGCAAGACCGCCGGAATACATGTAAGTCTCATATTTGCAAGTATTGTCAATAACAAGATTCCTAATTTCCGCACCTTTCAGAGTACCGAATAAACCGCCGCTATAGATGGTGCCTTTGCGCCATTCCTGGAATACTCCGTCGGCATCGCGTAATATATGATTGATGGTGAGGTTGGAGATCTTATGGTTCTGGCCATCAAATACACCATCAAAATGCAGACGGAAGCTGGGAGCGAAGTTATTGACCGTGTCAAGATGGCAACCTATGCCCTTGAAATCTGTCAGCGAACTGCAGTCAAGGTCGCTGGTAAGGTTGAAATGCTTGCCTTCCCAGTGCAGACGCATATTGCTGGTAAGGTCTGCAAGATGCTGCAGATCGGAGGGAGTGTTGATCAGATACGGAGAAGCGGCAGTACCGTTGCCGTTGAACGGAATACTGTAAGTAGAGATTATGAAATGGCGGCTAAAAGCACCGTTGGTAATCTTGAACACAGCCACACCATTGCCCTGAGTGGGGTGTGCGGTGATGGCATTGTTTGCCACGGTGAAAAGTTTAGCGCTACCGGGAACTTCGTTCGGAAGTATCTCCACGGTGGTATTGGCAGTCATGGTGACTGTGCCGGTGAGCAGGTTGGCATCCTGTCCTGCGGGGAACACAGGATAAGTAGCGGCTGCAGCCGTCAGTTCAGTATAGTTCAGGTTAGCAGGAACGGGATAGCTGCCTGCACGATAAACCCATCCCGTAAGACCGGGAAGAGTCTGTCCGGAAGTAAGCTGTGCCGTAGTATAGCCGTGAACCTCGGCAACAGTATCTGTCTCCACACTGTTGGCGCCAAACAGAGAGTTGTGTATCTGAGCGTCATAGTAGCAGTTCTGCGGTTTCACCACTGCGGAAGTGGAATTTCTATTGCCGTAGATAACTCCGGCAAGATATTCCTGAGCGGCATACACATAACCCACATTCACGCAGGAAAGGACTCCACCCTTTGTCGTATTCTGGGAGGCTACACCCGCAATGCCACCGGCTGTTTCTTTCATGGCATAGACATCGCCGGCATTGAAACAGTTGCTCACCTTGGCGTAGTTGGCATCACCAACTATGCCGCCGACATTTTTCTGTGAGAATGCGGAATTGATAGTATTGAATTGATAACACTTCACCATGCCCACGTTTGCACAGTTGTCAACGTCACCGTAACTGGATCGGCCTGCAATACCACCAGCATAAGTACCGCAGCCTTCTATCTTCCCTGCATTGAAGCAATTGTAAACGCCGCCGGTTTTCGTCGAAGTAGTGTTGAAGCAGCCTACCACACCGCCTACATAGTCGTCGGAAGCGGTGATGTTGCCATAGTTGGCACAATTGGAGACCTTGCTGTCGGTGTTGGAATATCCGACTATACCACCCGCATAATCATCATGTGTATAGACAGTTGCGTAGTTGATGCAGTTTTCCACCACACATCCTGTGTTGGAGTAACCTACCACGCCGCCTGCATACGCATAAGCATTCACGCTGCAGGAAGCGTCAATAATGACGTTGGTGACTTTGGCGTTCTTATCAAGGACACCGAACAGACCTACATAACGGCGGCTGCCGTTGGCTGTCGTAGAAGTGTTGACGCTGCCATCGTCCTTGTACAGCAGACCTTTGATGGTCATGTTCTTGATGCGGTAACCGCTGCCATCGTAGATGCCCTGGAAGCTCCATTTGTTAGTAGCGGTGCTCTGTGCAAGTGGTGCGGTAGCTATGCCGTAGAAGTTTTCCACGCCGGACATGTCGATGTCGCTTATCTGCCGGAAATATACTCCGGCATAGTGGCTGGCTGTGGTTGCCGATGTTCCCGAGTTGCAGGCATTGGCAAGCTGCATAAGGTCAGCCGCCGTCTTGATGAGGTAAGGCTCTCCTGCCGTGCCTTTACCATCGAGTGTGAGTGCTGTATCGGCACCATAGGCCATGCCTATGCCGAACAACAGACACAACGTAACGTAAAGTTTTTTCATGCGTTGGGTTTAGTTATTGACTTATAGTTGACTATGATTGATTTCGGTTAATTGAGATATGCAAAGTTAATACATAAATCTGAATTGACCAAACAAAGAATCTGAAAATTATTGGGAAAATTAAGAACAATCTTAATTAAGGTATAAATAAAAAAGAGCTGCCGTATTTATGGCAACTCTTTCCTCTAAACTGTATAGTGGTGGAACTCAGAATACGTAGCCTATTCCCATTCCTATGAAACCGCCGCTCACATCGTTCATAAGGGAATATTTTCCCTGAAGCGTCAGCTTAAGGTAGTTGGTGAGATAGAAGTCGAAGCCACCGCCAAAATCGGCTCCCGCACGATTCAGATTGCTGTCGCGCCACTTATAGTCCCAGCTGTTGAAGACAAAGCCTACCAACGGATATACGGCCACTCCTCTTGCTATCTTGAAAGGGAAATGAACATCTACCGCAAGATTGAAGGCCGATTTGCCGTCGTTACGGAAAACATAGCCTATTTCCGGGGCCAGACGGATGTGTTTCATGGGAGAATACTGGAAATACAGATTGGCATAGCCGCCGTCGTTGTGAGAGGCGGAACCGCCGTTCATGCCGAGCGTCATTTCTCCTTTCTGTGCCTGTGCCGTTGAGGGCATGAGCAACAGGGTCATCATTGCCAGCGAAACCGCTAATAATATTTTCTTCATGTTCGGTGTAGTTTGGTTGTTTCCCATATTAACATATTTTGCATATTGGTGGTTCACAAGGCATGACTTTTAACCCGATTTTAATCTTTGCAGCTTTGCTGTTACAGCAAAAAGCACTACTTTTGCACTGTAAACACACAATAACTTTTTACTATGATCTCACAGAAACTGCAAGACGCCCTCAACGGGCAAATAGTAGCCGAGATGTGGTCGGCTAACCTCTATCTCTCCATGTCGTTCTACTTCGAAGGGGAAGGTTTCACCGGTTTCGCAAACTGGATGAAGAAACAGAGCCAGGAAGAGACAGAACACGCCTATCAGATGGCAGACTTCATCATCAAACGTGGCGGAAAAGCTATCCTCGGAAACATCGACGCCGTTCCTCAGTCATGGGAATCCCCCCTTGCCGCATTCGAACAAGTGTATGCTCATGAATGCAAGGTTTCATCCCTGATCAACAATCTCCTTGACATTGCCGAGGCTGAAAAAGACCGCGCCACCGAAGATTTCCTCTGGCAGTTCGTACGCGAACAAGTTGAGGAAGAGGCTACTGCTTCCAACATCGTGGACCGTCTGAAGCGTATGGGTACCACCGCAATATTCAATCTCGACCAGGAATACGGCAACCGCAAATAATAGTCGGCGACAGGCATAAAAAAGAACTGCAATCCTGAAGGGTCGCAGTTCTTTTTATCCGTTGAACTATTACAGTTCCTCGTCCTCCTCTATTCCTTCCGGGAGTTCGTCGGCATCGTATTGGTCGCTGCCGTAGAATTCCAGCCCTAAGTCATCCACCAAGGGAGCCGAAGGTTTATTCTTGCTAGGCACTTCGATGGAAGGCTTCGGTTTATGCTGCGAGGGCGCTTTGCCGCGACGCAACGTGCACAGAGGCTCGCTAAGATTCTTCCCAGGCATCATCTCACGCATTTCCATGAGAAGATAGCGGTTGGGATCGTCTATATCGTAACAGAAAGTAAGTTTCTGACCTTCATCTTCTATAAGATCTTCCAGCGGTGTCTCGTCCATTATGTAAATGTCAACGTCTGAATCAGTGCCGAAGTCTTCAATGGCCACCTGCACTTTCGGAGTCCAGTCATCATCACAGAGGAAGAAGACATCGGTTTCGTTAAGCGCATTATAGCCGGCGGCATGCAGCAGAGCATCGCGAAGCTGCTCGAAGTCGGCATCGGAGTTGATCTGGATCTCGAGGCGGAAATCAGGCGCCTCGTCGCTCATTATTTTAAATCTGTATACCATAGGTGGTTTCTACATTTCAATGCCAAACGGCGCAGCGAAATTACTGCAAATTTTTTAATCTGCAAAAATTCCACCCCCTTTCACCTTTTCTTCTCCCTCTATTGCCCTCATTTTTCTTCTTATGAAATTGTGTTTTATCTGACATGTCCGACTTGTCTGACTTGTCTGAACCGTCCGACATGTCCGAACAATTTTTTGCCATTCCGCCGCCAGGCATTATCTTTGCAGAATAAACCAATAGAAATGATTGAATACATAAAAGGAACTGCAACCTGCCGTAGCGATTGTAGAAACAGCCGGTATCGGTTACGAAATAAACATTACTTTCCTCGACTACAACAATCTGCTGAAATACAGCCGGGCAACTGTAAAACTTTATGTGCATGAAATAATCCGCGAAGATGCCCGCATCCTCTACGGCTTTTCCACCCGGGAGGACAGGGCTATGTTCCGGCTGCTCAACGGTGTAAGCGGCGTAGGTCCCGGCACTGCACGCCTCATTCTAAGCGAGATGAACGCAAACGAACTGCAAGGGGTGATTGCCACCGGCAACGACGCGGCTTTGAAAGCAGTGAAAGGCATAGGCGCAAGGACAGCGCAACGAATCATTGTCGACCTGAGCAATAAAATAAAAGAACTGCCCTCTACGTTTATTACAGGTAGCGTTGGCGGGGTGTCCTCCTACGAAGAGGCCCTCGGAGCTCTTGTAACACTTGGATTTGCCCAGTCGACTGCCAACAAGGTGCTCCAGAAGGTATACAAGGAAACACCTGATCTTTCCACCGAGGACGCCATCCGCGCCGCGCTAAAACTTTTTTGACAAGCAGTTGCGGGAAATTAATGTTATTAGTTTCTCATAAATGCTAA
>CAJMDR010000033.1 GCA_905212215.1 uncultured Porphyromonadaceae bacterium | reverse complement strand
CTATCGCCAACCTCTTCACTCTGATGGAGTTGGTCAGCGAACCGGAAACACTCCAGCACTTCAAGCAGGCTTATGCCGACTGCAGCATACGCTACGGCGACCTTAAGAAACAGTTGGCGGAGGATATACTGCGCGTCACTACCCCTATCCGTGAGCGTATCAACGACATCCGTTCCAACGACGAATATCTTAGCCGTATAGCACGCCAGGGCGCCGAAAGAGCCCGCGAGACGGCTGCCAAGACGCTCCATGAGGTGAAAGAAATAATGGGCATTCGCAAGCTCTGAGAAGCTCTTTTGTAAAGGCTGACGTTTGCCTCCGCCAAGCGGAGGCCGGCAACCCAGGACCCGGATCATAGTATATAAACACTGCGGATTTATACTCCTGAAGAGCAACAACATAGAGAATTATTAGCCTTAGAAATTCCGTCCTTCAAAATTACACTTTCACAACAAAGAGGCCATGTCTGAAAAGACACAGCCTCTTTGTTGTAATGATGAGGAATGAATTATTTTCTGCGGATGAGGGGATAGCCGTATTTGGCTTCTGCGCCGAGTTCCTCGCTGATGCGGAGCAACTGGTTGTATTTTGACATACGGTCGGAACGCGAAGCGCTGCCGGTCTTGATCTGGCCTGAATTGGTGGCCACGGCGATGTCGGCGATGGTGCTGTCTTCAGTCTCGCCTGAACGGTGGCTGATGACTGCGGTGTAGCCGTTGCGCTGTGCCATCTCCACTGCGCGAAGGGTCTCGGTGAGCGAACCAATCTGATTTACCTTTACCAGAATGGAGTTGGCGCAACCTTCCTCGATACCGCGCTTCAGATACTTCACGTTGGTAACGAACAGGTCGTCTCCTACCAGCTGTATACGTTTGCCGAGGCGTTCGGTGAGCAGACGCCATCCTTCCCAGTCATTCTCGGCCATACCGTCCTCGATGCTGTCGATAGGATATTTGTTCACCAGTTCCTCCAGATAGTCAACCTGCTCTTTGGGAGAAAGCTTCTTGCCGTCAGCCTGTTTCCAGGTATAATCATAAAGACCATCCTTAAAGAACTCGCTTGCAGCGCAGTCCAGACCGATGGTTATGTCTTTTCCGGGTTCATAGCCGGCAGCCACTATAGCGTCAATGATAGCGCTGAGGGCGTCGTCGGTGCTCTTCAAAGCGGGAGCAAAACCACCTTCATCACCAACACCTGTGCTGAGGCCACGGTCCTTAAGCACTTTCTTGAGACAGTGGAACACCTCTGTACCCCAACGGATAGCCTCGGGGAAGCAGCAAGCGCCTACAGGGCGAATCATGAACTCCTGGAAACAGATCGGGGCGTCGGAGTGAGCGCCACCGTTGATGATGTTCATCATAGGTACCGGCAGCACGTAGCTGTTGGCACCACCGATGTATTTGTAAAGAGGCAGGCCAAGATAGTCTGCGGCAGCTTTTGCCACGGCGAGAGAAACGCCGAGGATAGCATTGGCGCCGAGTTTGGATTTATTCTCGGTACCGTCGAGGTCTATCATTGTCTGGTCAATGCCTATCTGGTCTAAAGCATTATGTCCTATAAGCACCTGGGCGATAGGACCGTTCACATTTGCAACAGCTTTCAGCACACCTTTGCCGCCATAGCGCTTCGGGTCGCCGTCACGGAGTTCGAGCGCTTCGTTGACACCAGTGCTGGCGCCCGAAGGCACTGCAGCGCGTCCGAAGGCACCCGATTCCAGTATCACATCCACCTCCACGGTGGGATTGCCTCGCGAGTCAAGAATCTCGCGGCCTACGATCTTTTCAATCTTCATTTTTCTTGAAGTTGTTTTAAGAGTTTTACCTATTGAGCCTGCAAAGTTAACATATTTTTCGTTAACTGCATAATGACATTTTCCGTCAGTGCCTGCGGCACATTTATTATACAACCGACCATGCTTTTTAGTTGATAACCGACTCTGCATTAACTCTTTATAACGCTTCCTCCAACCATAGCGTCGGCAATTCAACTACACCAGATACCTTGAAGTTGTTTTCGCAAATCTGTGAACAAAAAATGGATTAAATGGATTTGCAGGAACGAGAGATGATGTATAACTTTGGGAATAAATCCTATACCGGCTGAGAATCAGGAACAACATATCAAAACAACATGAAACTCAAATTCTCCCTGAGTATTTTCATGCTCGCAACCCTTGCACTGAATCCCGGCTCATGCTCCGGCAACTCCAAGGCCGAAGCAGAACAGGCACGCCTGGACTCTATCGCCCGCGAAGACTCCATCAGAGCAGTGGAAGCCGCCTCAGAAGCCGCCAGACTCGATTCTATCCGCAAAGATTTCACCAAGAAAGAAACAGAATTCTTGGCTATTATTCCCTCTTCCCGCAACTCTACAAAGCCGATAACCTCAATTTCCTCAAAGTACTCGGCTTTACCAAATCGGTAAGTGGCAAAGATCCGTTTTCTATAACGGATTACGATGGCTCCATGAACGCCGTTCAGCGAACAATCTGGACTCTCCGTCCGGATGAAAACCGTTATTGCACTGTAATGAAAGGAGAACATTATGAGGGGCAGAACACTACTTTAGAAATTGCAGGAGCACCCGAGAAACTGGAAGAAGTAAAATCTGAAGCGCAGTAAGAAAAGATATGCCTGGCAGATCCTGACCACGAATGGATTGAAATCAAAGGAAACAAGATAAACTGGAGATTCGGAGCCTAAACCAACCGAAACCGAAACAAAGAGAGCCGCATCTGACTAAATGGATGCGGCTCTCTTTGTATTAGATATAACGGTTATTGCAGCATCATTTTTGCTGTAGCTTTACCACACTTCACAATATAAAGTCCGGGAGCGGGAGCGGTCAGTCGGTCAAGACCGTAAGCTACCTGACGACCATCAACACTATAGAGATACATCATGGTGCCGACAGGTGCATTCTGAGCCTCTACCTGCAGTCCATTGCTATGGAACGTTACGCCGCCTTCTGCCTCGATGGTGCTAACTCCGCTATGACTTATGGCGATGAAGAACACGGTGTAGGAAGGTTCATCCTCATCATCATCGCCCCATTCGCTGTCTTCGGTAATGGAAGGCAGAGTGATATCGGTCAGCGAACCGTCCCATGCTTTCAGAGCCGGGACAGTCTTGTCCGTGAAGGCATTATGGCCGAAAGTGGGGAAGCAATCCTCCATCTGATAACCATTATTAAGATCATCGCCGCGTGCCTCGACGATGTTGGCATATTGGTGATATGGATTATTGTTTACCGCATTCATATTCCAGATATTGGCATTGTAGTCGATATGCCACACAAGCATACCCCAGGAAGGTACACGATCGTCCCAGTCACCTCTGTATTGCTGGCGGTTCTCGAGAGTGAAATATTCGTTTGCATTGCGTGTAGGAATCACATACGCCTGATTGGTAGTCAGCAACGATGCCGGCAAAGTGTAGTCGCCGCCGCTTTCGAGCATAATAGGTTTAAGCCATCCTAAAGCCGAACGTTCCCAGGCCGAGAGCGTGGGCGGAGTACGGGAGTTATTGGAATAGCTACCCGAGGCCATCAGAGCCCATGAGCCGGGATGATTCTCAGCCTGATAATTGGTTGAATAAAGGTCAGGCAGACCTAAAACATGGCCGAACTCATGGCAAAAAGTACCGATCCCGTCTATGG
This sequence comes from uncultured Porphyromonadaceae bacterium, assembly GCA_905212215.1. Lineage (GTDB taxonomy): Bacteria > Bacteroidota > Bacteroidia > Bacteroidales > Muribaculaceae > Lepagella. The sequence continues at coordinate 8,426 of CAJMDR010000033.1, read as the reverse complement.
CCAGACCGCCATTGTACTGCATCAGTTCGTTGCTGCAAGCGTATGAGCCAAGCTTCACGCCATTAATTACCGGGGACATATCATCCGGAATCACCCAGGAATGAGGCCAGATAGTGTTGGCTCCACCGCCGGATGCCTCTCCACGGCCGGCATAGATAACATAGATATTGTCGACATAGCCGTCGTGGTTGTTGTCGTATTGCGAGAAATCCACCTGCATGCCTGCCAGGGTGCATGCCTGAATAATCATGGTGCGCACATTGGCGTCGGTTTCTCCGTTAACGTTGGCGCCATAAGTGGCCTGGGTTCCCAATACCCTTATCGGGCCAATGACATCGAACTGTGGAGTGAACTGCTCCATGGAAGCATCGCAATAATAATCGTATGCGGAGCCTGTGAATTCACGTTCTTTGTAATGACGCTGTGTAATTTGTTTGCGGATGGTCTCTGGAGCATCGGCACTGGAGAAGCGTACATCAAGAAACTCCACCATCAGCACAAGCACCTTCGGCGACCCTTTTGTGGGGAAGTCGGAGCCGGGGAAAAGTCCTGGCAGAGGCACGGAAGGCAGATGCATGCCGGAACCTTCGGTACGGACATTCTCCGTAGGCTCGAAATCTTTATTTACATAAGGATGCTTTGCGGGTGCGCTACTGATTTTCTCCTGCATCTTCCGCAACAGCTGACCCTGAACGCGCATATCGGCACACATACGCTTTCCGGGAACGACCTTTGGTCCTTCCTGAATGTTCCCTTCAGCGTCAATCTCGGCGTAGCGGAAACCATCGGCTGTTTCAAGAAGCACCTCACCATACTCGGAAGTATAATAATGCCCCCTTTCATCGCCGTACAGAAGCACACGGATCGGAGTGCCGTCGGGCTGGGTCATGGTCAACACGCCCGGATAGGCAGGCACAGCCTGCACCTTCGCCATGCCTATTGAAAGCAGGAAAAGAAGTGCTATCGTACGGGCTAATCGTATCAGTTTACAGTTCATGGTTAGTTTGTTTTTTCCACTCGCGAAGTTACTGAAATTTTCCGTGATGCGCAAATACTTCCCTTAAGGCCCCATGGCTGTTTTTACTGTATTTATTGCCTTTTTCTCTCCAAAACCATCAGTTGCCTTTGCTGCCGCCATTGCCGCCGGAAGAGCCGTTGCTTATGTCGTCGTTGCTGACGTTGGCGCGGGTACGCTTGATATCGCTACGCAATGAACCGAAGTTATATGACACTGATATTCCCAGACTCCAGCAACTGTAGTCGGAGTTGTTCTTTGAACGGAAAGTCGGCGTGGTGGTGGTGTTGCGGTAATGACGCCGTCCTTCCAGAAAATCTCCGGCATTGACAGCCACCCTTAGCTTATTGTCCTTGAGGAATGTGCGGCTGATGCTAAGCCCGTAATAGTAACCGGTATCATCCCCTTTGCTCTGCAGGCTCTTCCAGGGAGTCCAGAAGCCACCCCATGCATCCAACCGCAGACGCCAAGGCATTGTGTAGGAATAGTTGAGGTTCAGCACAGCCTGCCAACCCCGGGACTTGGTATTGTCCAGACTTTGCGCCTCTATGTGCTGATAATAGACACCCATCCAACTGCTGATGTTCATTACAGGGGTAATGGCATATTCCAGCCATGCGCCCATGTCCACGCTTTTATAATGGCCGATGTTGGCGTATGTCGTGTTCAGAATGCCGTCCTGAAGGAATCTGTAGGTATATATCTCATTGTCGCTCTGCAAATAGCTGACACTGAATTCGCCACCTAACTTACCGCCGTAATTGGAATATTTCAGTTCGAACCTGTGGCTTTTCTCACTTTTCAGATCCGGGTTACCATAGCTCAGTTCACCGTATGTAAGGTCGTTGACAAAGGGATTTAGCTGCCCTACCGATGGTCGCCAGATACGCATGGCATAGGAAGCAAGCAGACTGCTGTTGTCGGTAAGTTTATAGGTCAACGACGCATTCGGCACCCAGTCGTTGAGCCGTTGGGTAAAGTCCTTGTAATCACCTGTATTGAACAGCTTCTTATAGTCAATACCCATCCTGGTGTGTTCATAACGTACTCCTGCGCGGCCTGAGAATTTGCCGAATTTGGCACTATAGCTCACATATAAAGCATAAACATCGTTATGCTGGGTCAGCCTCAGCGCGCTGTCGTCGTTATAGTCGTTGCCATTTGCCGAAGAGGCTGTCCAGCGACTCTCTCGGTTGGGACGTATTACTCCTTTAGCTCCGGTCTCGAAAGTATGCTTGTCGCCGAAAAGCGGTAACACATAATCTACCTGAAAAGTGTGGGTGCCATAATAATTGTTGGCGGTATTAGTACGGAATGGCTCCTCATTGCCCGGAAAATTGAAATAATCGAAGCTACGCTGTTCCCGCTTCGTGGGAGTGCGGCCATAGTCGAACTGATATGTCATAGTAAGAGTATGCAGCTTATTGTTGGGGAAGGTGTGCTGATACGAGGTATTGACGGAGATGCCTGTGCGGGAATAATTATAGCGTGAGTCGTTGCGATAGCTCCATTGCAGATCTTCTTCCGCCGAACTCATACTGTAGAATATATTCTCCATGCTGTGGCCTCCTCTTCTTGAATAAGATGCCGAAACGGTGAACAGATTCAAGGTGTCAGGCTCCCACGACACATCCAGACCTCCCTGCCAGTATGTGCTTTTATTAAGCGACTCGCTCTTGGAACGGTAGAAATGGTCAATGGCGTCGCCGAAATCTTCCCGTTCATACGAAGAACGGCCGTGAGACTGGAGTATCGAGCCATTGTAGCCGTTGAGCCTTACGGCGCTGGTAACATTACGTACTTTTGTACGGGCATACAGAGAACCGGAATAATAACCTGAGCCGAAAGAACCACGTACACTGCCGTTATAGCCTTCCAGACTTTGTTTCTGTACGGTGATGATGTTGAGGATCCCGGCTGTGCCTTCCGCCTCGTATTTCGCACCGGGATCTGTTATTACTTCTATCTTTTTGATGGACGATGCCGGCATCGCTTTCAGCACTGCCTTAGGGTCGCCCGAAAGCATCGGATCCGGCTTTCCGTTGATGTATATCTTGAAGTTGCTCTGACCTTTCACCTTTATGTTGTCTTCGCCGTCCACCGTCACCATAGGCACGCGGCGAAGCATCTCCATTACTGTGTTCCCCGCCGCGGAAGGATCCTGCTCCACATCGTAGGTGAGTTTGGTGCCGTCACTCTGTATAAGGTCTTTGCGGGCCACCACAACAACTTCGTCAAGTTTCTTGCCTTCGTCTTCAAACTTTACGATGCCTAAATCCATGTCAGGCTTAGATTCGGTAAGGTTAAAAATCACTGATATATTCCTAAAGCCGGGATAATCCGCCTTCAAAATGTAACGCCCTGCTTCCGGCAAGGTCTGACTGAAGCCTCCTTCCATATCCGAACTGCCGCTCAGCAAAGGTTTCACAGTGTCTTTTGCGGCATAGATATTGTAATGTGTTGCGATGCAGGCCTCTCCGGAAACGGATTCTACGAATCTGCCTCTCACACTGTAGGCGAACATCAGCGCCGGAAGTGAGACCAGCATGAGCGCAATGACTATACGCTTGGTTTTGCAATGGTATGATTTCATCAGGTTTTATCTGTTATACACATACATTGACGCCAGCAAACTAAAAAAATTACAGAGACCGAATAAAATCTTCCGTCTCCGTAATTGCGTTTGGAACGGATGCATCTTTATGACGCACCCTCATCTTTTTCCTTTATTTGCAGAATTTGCAAAAATCCTTAGTGCTGAGATTGATAGTCCTATGGTATCCTACCAGAAAATCCCAATATCTGATGCCCATCTTCTTGCTGTGCTGAAGATTATAGAGCAGTTCTCCATCCTTGTCCCTGATAACTGTTTCTATATACCCCTTGCGCACTATTTCACCGGAGTCGGGAGAAGGATTCTCAATCCTCAGCATAAGATTCCGTTTCCCTTCCGGCCCCCCTTTGAAACGGAACAATACCTCTACGTATGCCGGACGGAATGGATAACGGTCAAGTTGGTTCTTGAGCCATGCAAGAACGACTGCACTGGGAATCATCTGGATACGAAATGTACTGTCACGGTAATTATACATGTACCGGTAGGTTACATCATCTCTTGAACGATATACCACCAACTGTGCCATATTAGGCTTACCGGCATATTCATAACAGTCCCATTTCGCATCGGCGAAGAATGGCACCAGAGCCACTAAAAGTGTGATATAGACTTTCATATCATACGTTTTGCAGTTTGACTTCGGCTTTAAGGCTATTTACATTTCGCAACACCTATTAATATAAAAACGCTTGTGTTTACTGTTTATTTCACTCTTGTTACAAATTTGCAGATGTTATGTCCTGTCATCCTTACCTGACTATCACTTTTATCGGAACACCCGATATACGCACCAGATATACTCCCGCAGGAAGTGAAATCCTTATATCGTTCTCAGGCACAGCGTCGTAACAAACAATTCCGGCAGTATTTACCACCGATGTTTTCCTACCCTCAGCGCCTTTAATGGCAATGAAACCGAGACCGCCTTCCACTACAACTCCATCGGGAATGACATGAACACCATTGGTGATGTACACGGCATTGGAAGGCGCCGATTCATCGCCATCGTTGTAGATAGCGGTGACATGATAAGGATGCTTGCCGCCGGGACAACTATAATCCGTATATGACACATCCGAAACAAGATTGTCGTTCACGCTTCTGCCATCGCGATAAACCTTATATCCGCTCACCAACATCGGGGCAACATGTCACAGTCGCACAGCCCCATTGACGTCGCATCAGCAATGTATCTGAGGGGACAGTCGCATTAAGCATGCTGACAGCCGCGACAATCATAAATGCCACTGCCATCATCAGCCGACAAGGAAGATTCAGTTTCATAGTCGAGGTTATGTAGGTTACTGTTATGCAGGTCTAATTACGGTTATTCCAAATGCCATAATTGTATTTCCATTTGCAAAATACAAAAAAATTTTCAACTGACCAAACCTTTTTGCCGTTTTTAATTAAGCGTAATTTAGAATAAACAATACACCATATAAAACAATTAAAGAAACCCACACTGATCCTTCTCCCCTTACTATTAGATGTCTCCTCTGTATGCCAATTCTCAAAAATCATCAGGATTGGGGAGCTTTATGATGTTTTCAGGACAAAGATTTGCGGGAACCGAAAACTATGCCTAATTTTGCAGCGGAAGTGAATGAACTCACCGCTCTCTTCTCACTTTACCACAAACAACAATAACTCACTTAATTTTAGACTTTTCAGTTTTAACCCATATCTGCTTGCTGAACGGGGAAATCCCCGACTTAAAAACCATGATTTACGAAAAAGGACAAAAGTACATATTCAAAGTAAGAGGCGTCAGGCGTACTGCCAATGGCACTTATTATGCCATTGACGTCAATGGAACCGAACAATATGTAAAAGCTTATGAGTTCCAGCGGCGCCAGCAACCCACCGAGGTGCAATGCATCTGCAAAGGCTTGACCGACAATGGGAAACCAGCCTTCATGCAAGACATTGCCTCTCTCATCGAACAGCTGTACTCCGTAGGAGACATAGGCGAGTTCCGTATAAAGGGTCAGCCCGGCACACGCGGCTACTACGATGTTGTTGATGAGAACGATTTCTGCTTCCGCCTGGTAAACTACGGTGCAGAAAAATACTATAACAACCAGATGGTGCGCTGCCGCATCATCTTCATCAACATGGTGCGTGTGGAAATGGAGCCCCTCAACGGATCCAACAATGTTTCCATCCCCTTCTATGACCTACAACAATTCACAGACCTCGATCCTAAACGCAGACTGGCCCCCAGAACCATCAGAGGTCTGTTCCTCTCTGAAACGTTTACCAAAGTCAGGAAACAATATTACGAAGGTAATCCTCTTTGGGTAATAACTGCTTTGAAAACGGCCGACGAAAACTTCGAGGCTTTCATCAAACGCAAGAACACTGTCTATAAGTTCGAGATAATCGACGCTTTCATTGCCATCTGCCGTGCGCTGATAGAGAATTCCGACTATCTCACCAACGCCGCAGAAGCGGAAATTGCCGAATATCAGCAGATCGTCAGCAACATCATCAAGAAGTCGGAAGATGCACGCAAGGCGCTTGAACTTATCAACAACGGCAATCAGGGAGAATACATCGTCAGCACTCTGGAGAAACTGCGCATCTCGGGCTACATCTACGATCCGGTACGGCACATGAGGACCCTGATGTATATTCTCACTCTCTGCCCGCACACCAAGGTGATTCCTTACATAGAGCGCATTTTCCGCGTAATAACGGAACAGAGTTCCAATCCCCGTTTCCTGACGGTGTTTGCAAAACCATTGGCGCAGATAATCGACATTTATGTAGACGCCGTTGCCGACGATATGCGCGGCAGCATAACCCCCGACGACACCGTGATGCTCGAAATGATGATTCGGGCCCTCGCCACCAGACTTCTCCTGAACCTCGGCAACAGCAGCAACGAACCCGACTTCCCAATCTATCTGTCGATGCTCTACCGCTATGCCTCCATGCTCGTTCCCGACCATGAAAAAGTGGAGAATCTGACATACAAGGCTTACGAAGCTCTGTTCGGCTCCTTTGCCAGAGAACTCGACTTCACCTGGAAAGATGTGGCCGACGTTCCCTCGCTCTGCATCCATCTGGCGGAATCCTCCCCTTCCCTCGCCTCAAGACCCGAAACTTCTCTCTGCTTCATAGGGGCCGGACAGAAGTGTCTCGCCCACGGTCGCATGATAACCTTACTGCCTGCCGTAGCGGACCATGAGGTCCACAATGTGGTGCCGGAAGGTGTCTTCACCTCTACCAAGGTTCGTATACTCTCTCCCGAAGTGTTGCCGAAGCTGCAGAGCGGGAGCATGCTTTCGTGGCAGAGAATGTGGCAGGAAATATACCGTGCCATGTTCAATAATGGCAACGAAGACAACAGTCTTCTCTGCCGCCGAAGGATGCCAAAGGTGGGAGACGACGTTATGATACGCATAGTGGGTCCGTCAAAGAACAACAACTATGAGTTCGACTGCCGAATTGAGGAAGAGAATTACTGGGGTACCGGAACAATCAATCCGGCTAAACAGATCGTGGCATACAATGTAAAGGTAAACCCAGACTGGTACATCGACCGTCAGACAGGTAAACCGTTCCTCTTCAAGGCAACCGTGGAGCGCATCGACCCCAACGGAAACATCAGTTTCTCCATGAGAAAAGGTATTGCCGCCTTCAATGCCGAGACCCTTGACGCCGATGTGAAGAATCTTGTACTCATCTCACGAGTAGATGAACGTCAGTACCTTGGCATCACTCGTGGTGGTGTGACGATGTTCATTCCCCGCGACGAGAAGACTCCCCTTCTGCGCCTCGGTGACTTCATTGTGGCAGACATAGAATCCATCTTCACCGATGGCAACGTTCAGGGACGAATCGCGGGAAGAGCTTACGAAGGATTCGACCGTGGTGAGGCCTTCAGCAACCTCGTCAGCGATTATGCCGACGGAGTGGTTTACGAAGGACCCATCACCGCCACGGAAGACATCGACGTGGTTAAAAACCAGACCATAGACATGCCCGCCGCATATATGCGCGAGCTGATATGGGTTACCGACCGCAAGGGCATGATGCAGACGTCGCTGCCTATTATCTACAGCTATATGGCATTGGCTCAGATTTTCGCCACCCTCCTCGGCGACGAAACGCTGATACGCCTCTACAAACGCCGTATGGAGATAATAATGGCACTGAGCTATTTCAGGACCGATGCTGTTCACGACGATGCCGAATTCACCCGGTTCCTGGAAGCGGACGGTGATCTGAACGAGATGTTCCCCGACCTTGGAGACAGCATTCTGCGGCTGAGGATTCTGAACGCGCTCGACCATCCCGACATGGACGATTTCCTGTGGGAAAATAGCCATAAGGCAAAGAACAGCGCAACGGCAAAGCTCGCAAAACTGGTATTGGCTCATAACCTGCTCTCAGACAATGACTCCAAGGCGATGAGAAGACAGTTGCGTGATGGCATATTCTCCCTCATAGCCACTATGCCGGAAGATGATTAACCGATAAATTCTCTCCTTTCTCAGCACTGTGATAAGCGTAGTGATTCCGGTGGCCGACCAGAGCCACCGGTTAAAAAAATGCCTCCACCATCTGCTGGCACAGCAAGACACCGAGTTCGAGGTGATTCTTATAGATGACGCCTCTACCGACGACTCGCTGTCGCTGGCACGGACGCTGCTGGCAGACCATCCCCGCACTCATATTGTGGAACATGACCACAAAAAGGGACTATGGCAGCCCCGCCGCGAAGGCATCGCTATGGCGCAAGGCTCCACTCTCCTCTTCCTCGACCCCAGAGAATGGCTCCAA
>CAJMDR010000032.1 GCA_905212215.1 uncultured Porphyromonadaceae bacterium | reverse complement strand
AGCCTTATGCAATACCTTACGAAGAATCCTTCGCCGGGAAGAAGGCTACCTCAACACTCGGCACCCGTGGTTACAAGAACAATCCTACCTGGACATTCTGTTCCGACGGTGACCTGGTTGGCATAACGTCTTCAGACAATGACAACGGTTATATCTATTCCAAAGGAAACATGGGTCTTGACGCAAGTATGCTCTTCACCGGGAAAATTGACCTTACCCAGGCGAAAGACCCGTATTTCTCTTTCTATGTCTACAATCTCCGCAACGCTACATCTAAGCCGGATAATACCAACGACATAGAAATCATGGTTAAGGTGGTAGGAGACGACGACGACTTCCGTCAACTCGTAGCACCGCGAAGTACCCATGTCATCTGCGGTTCAGTGGCGGAAGAACGTTGGTTCCCTGTTCGTACAGACCTTTCGGAATTTAAGGGCAAGGTGATTCAGCTCGGCATCAAGGCTTTGGTGAAACGCTATCAGTACAACATCTTTGACAAGCTGCACGTTGGCGAGAAACATGCCCGGAACCTCAGCGCAGACCGACCTTTAGCGCCTTCGCGTATAAGAGTAAATACCGATTATACCGTCTGTGTACCGGTACGCAATCTTGGTTCAGAACGAGCCGATAGTTATTCAGTAGAACTTTACCGTACCGACTGTGAAACTCCGTTGGAAACTAAGAACGGAGTTGCAGTCACTACGGATTCTGTTGTGTATGTCGATTTCGCAGGCAAACTGAGTCTTATGGATTCCACTTCTGTAGGTTATTATGCAAAAATCATTTATGACGGCGACATGGATGTCTCTGACAACGTTTCAGGCATTACGGAAGTACATAAGCGTCCTTCCAATAAGCTCGCACCGAGGGATCTCACAGTATCGCCGGGAAGCCAGTCAGGAAAGAAAGTGAATCTGTCGTGGAACGCCCCTGCTTTGGGAGCGTTGGGAATAGAACATGACGTTACCGAGGACTTTGACGGATACGACAGCTTCAGTCATACCGATATAGGAGACTGGACAATGGTTGACGGCGACCGCAAGCCTGTAGGCAGTGTGAGCGGTGTATATGTGCCTGGAATAATTCCGGACCAGACACTCGCCTCCTTCTTCGTTTTCGACAGAAACGGTGGGGCCTTCAACAAGAGTTTTGATGCCATGTCCGGTTCCAAATTCCTGGCTTCATTCTTCCGTCAGGACGACGGCCTTGTTGACGACTGGGCTATTTCACCTCTGTTGAGTGGAAATGCTCAGACAATCACATTCTATGCCAAGAGCTATAACAACAAATATCCCGAAACCTTCGAGGTACTTTATTCTACTCAAGGCACGGACACAACGACCTTCCGTCTGCTGGAACGTAAAGAACGAATCAGCAACACATGGACTAAATACAGCTTCGACCTTCCTGCTGGAGCATTGCATTTCGCAATACGCAGCGTAAGTCAGGGAGCTTTCCTTCTTATGATAGACGATGTGAAATTTATTGCAGCTCCTGAGCAAGTTACCGGGTACCATATCTACCGAGATGGTGTTCGTCTCACCACCGTTCCCGTAGCACATACCACTTATCAGGATGTGACAATGCCGGCAGGAAGTAGTGCCACATATATGGTAACGGCAATATATCGCGGCGGCAATGAATCCGATGCCTCCAACCGTGCTTCATACACATCTTCAGTTTCCGGTATCGACATGGATTCGTCTGTCGTAATACGTGGACTCAAGGGTATGATAGAGATAGAGGGTGCTCAGGGTAAGGTAATAACAGTGTGCGAAGTAAACGGCAATATGCTGTTCAATGGCAAAGCCGGATACCGTCAGCACATCAGCACGACTCCCGGTTTATATCTTGTCCGTGTAGGAACTGTTACTGCCAAAGTACTTGTAAAGTAAACGCACTCATATAGGCTCAATCCTATATTCATCGGTTAATTACAACCATCAAATTCATCAGCGAGTTGACTCAATTCATGAATCAGCTCGCTGATTTTATGCCGTTTTTGACGGAATATCGTCTTGATTCATGAATCTGACCGTCTAATTCGGTTGCAACTTAGAAAAATGTATGAAATTACGGTAGAATTAGAGAAAATAATCTTAATAATTTGATTAATTTTGTCACAGCGATTGGATTATCAAGACTCACTCTGTTACCCCATTGCTGTCTGTCCGGCTCATTTAAGCGGGAGTCCGGGAATGATTATTAACTCAAAAATCTACATTATGAGATTTGTCTCTTTAGCGGCGTCGGTGTTTATGGTCACCACCACCTTAGGCACTCCGCCAACCCACCCGGAAGATCCGGGAAACACCTCGTCATGGCCTGACGGAGGTGAATCTACAGCCATTGCCGAGTCTCCGGCATCCATACCCAAATCAGCTACCGGCGATGTTGACCTTTACGGCAACGTCATCTTCTCACGAAGCGGTTCCGGTTCGCACACAACAAATGCCATCTACAAAATCTCATCCTCCGCCCCACAGAGTTTTTCGGGTGTAAAACAGGGTGTGCGTGCAAACGGCGGCGGAACGGCAACAGACAAAAATTATGTCGCAATAGGCTACACCACCGACAACAACGGGAACTACAACAAGATTCTCTACGAAGTCTATGACTTGAAAAGCTGGTCACGCAGCGTGTCTTCTTCAGGAAGTTCATCTATTATAGCCTGCGACATAGCCTATGACCCAACAACCGGACACATCTACGGCTGTTTCAACAACGATGCCCTGAACGGATATGTTTTCGGTACTCTCAACACTTCTACATGGAAACGTAATGTTATCCGTGCGATTCCGTCAGGTTTCTACAATTCAGTAATGTGTGATGCCAACGGTCAGGTTTATGCCATCACCAACCGAGGCGTCCTACTCAAAATCAACAAGACCAACGGTGTGGAGACTGCTATCGGCTCAACCGGAGTAGTTCCTTACTACACATCATCTGCGACCATAGATCCACGCACAGGACGATGCTTCTGGACTGTAAGTCTGGAGGATAATCCTTCCGGAACAGGACGTTCCTTCCTGTACGAAGTGAATCTGACCACCGGCGCCGCAACACAGATTTATGAGTTCACCGCCAACGATGAGATTACAGGGCTGTTCACGCCTCCTCTTGAAGCCAACCTCAAAGCTCCGGCAGCAGTACAGAATCTGTCTGTACAGTTCAACAATGGCTCGCTGTCAGGAAATGTTTCTTTCCTCATTCCTACAACTCTCTATGACGGAACGACCGGAAGTGGTGAAGTAAATTATAAAGTATTGGTAAACGGTACTGAAAAGCTCTCCGGTACATCGTCCTATGGGAAAGCGCTTAATCTTCCACTCACCATTGCATCGGCAGGGCAATACACCATCGAAGTACGCACAAGCAACTCCGCAGGCCTTTCTCCCGGTACCCAGAAGCAATTGTGGATAGGACCCGACCAACCCAAGATAGGAGGATGTGGCGCCTCATGGACACCCCCGGCTAAGATGTTCAGCGTGAACTGGGCTGCTGCAATGGGAGCTCATGGCGGTTATATCGACCGTTCAACAATCACATACGATGTAATACGTCTTCCCGGCAAGGAGAAAGTTTCCACAGGACAGACAGCCACAAGATTCAATGATACCGTATCCGACGCTTCCGCTTTCTATGCACGGCGTTATGGCATCGTGGCTCATGCAGGCGGTCTGTCGTCCGATACAGTCTGGACATCCACTGCTGTAGCAAATACATTGCTTCCGCCCTATTCTCATAATTTCTCCAGCACCGACGACCTTCTCGGATATACTATAATAGATCAGGGAAATGATGGTCGTACATGGGGGTATGAAGCTCTCTATGACGCACAATACAAGACCATCCATGCCAAACACCATCAGTCAAGACCGAAAGATGACTGGGTCGTCACTCCACCCATAACCTTGCAGGCCGGTTATATATACCGCTTTACCGCCGACATGGGTGTGAAGGTAGAAAGCTATCCCGAAGATTTCGAAATGTACTGGGGCAAGACATCGTCCGTTTCAGGTCTTTCCAACGTTCTGAAGACCAAAACCACCATCAACAACGTTGTTCCCGCTCCTCAGGGTGGGTATATCAAGGTTGAGGAAACCGGCAAATATTATGTCGGAATCCATGCCTGCACACGCCCCAATCAGTTCTATATCTTCGCGACTAATTTCAAGTTCTCGGAAGGCATGAGCGTTCTTGCTCCCGCCCCCGCCACCAATCTCACAGTTTCGGGAGATTATGCCGGAAGCAACACAGATACCATACGCTTCAATGCTCCGGCACTTAACCTGAACGATGCCGCACTATCAAATCTGGACAAAGTTGAACTACTGCGTGACAGCGTCCTCATCCATACCTTCAATGCTCCCGCTCCTGGTGCGGCACTCTCATACATTGACAAAGCTACCGAAGGTTACCACACCTATCAGGTTATAGCGTACAATGAAAAGGGAGCAGGCCGTGAAGCACAGATACGTGCTTTCTCTGGAGTGAATATTGCAGCACCACCTGCTCACGCGGTGTTGAAAGAAAAAGGTAATTCGGGCGAAGTCACCCTCACCTGGGAACCTACGACAAAAGACATAGACGGCAAACCGCTGAATCCAGCACTGGTAACTTACAATATCTATGAAGCTACCGATGACGAACCACGTCTCATTGCCGAAGGCCTGACCAAACCTAATCATACCTTCCGAGCTGTGGATAATGGTAAACTGGCATTCGTCAACTATGGCATTCGAGCCATCACCCGTGGTGGAGCTTCAGCTTATTGCCAGACTCCCAGTCTGTGTGTAGGTACTCCGCTGCAGACAACATTCACTGAAACTTTTGCCGACGCCACCATCCATTCCATTTTCGGACAAAGTGCAGTGAAAGCGAATAATCCCACGAATCATCCACGTTTCGTACTCCATAATGATACATGGCGCCCGACTACCCTTATATCTTCACGTAGTGACAATGGCTTCATCACCGCTTATGCACCATCGCGTAATGATGCAGTACGACTCACTACCGCCAAAGTTACGCTGAGTCAGCAAAATCCCATAGCTACACTCTATCTGTGGCGTGCTGCCTCAGTGCCTTCCAACATTCCCGAAGGAGCCTGCGATGCTTTGGAACTGCGTATTACTTCCGCAAATGGTCTGGATACAGTAATGTCAGAATATTACGTACAGAGACTGCCCTATGCTGGGTGGAACAAGATTCAGATTCCTCTGTCCGCATTCAGCGGCCAGACTGTACAGCTGAGCATGACAGTTGATTTCCATTTTGCCGCCGAAGTGCATCTGGATGATATATTCATCGGTGAATCACTGGACCGCAATCTCACTCTCGCAAATGTCAAAGCACCCAAGAAAGCCATTGCCGGCAAACCGGTATCCTTCACGGCACATGCCATAAACAACGGTAACACAGCAGCCTCTCAGTACACTGTAGTTCTGAAACGTAATGATGAAGAAGTAGCCCGTAAAACTTCAGAGACGCTGGCCGCCGACAGTCTTCGCTCTATAACGATCGAAGACATCATGCTTCCGGCAGGATACAATTCCGATAACGTCCAATACTCCTTAGCTTTACTCTATGACGATGAACAGTATGTAGCTGACAATACCGTTGATAATATCGTTATCCCGGTAGACTTCAGCACATATCCTCGTCCTGTTGAGCTAATAGCAAGTGAATCTCATGCCGGCATCCGTCTAAAATGGAACACCCCCGACATGTCGCAGGCTACTCCGGAGCCGATATTGGAGACTTTCGAGGACTTTACATCATTCGATACCAAGGGTTCCAAAGGCTGGAAATTCCTTGATATGGACCATGGCTTCAACTCCTCGCTTCAGGGGACTACATTACCAGGCATCACAAGCCAAGCCACAGGATTCTTCGTTCTTGACCGTTCTTTCGGACCCATGGCGAACAACAATACTTTCTCTGCTGTCAGCGGTAAGAAGTATCTGAGTCAGTTCGAAGCATATCCGTCCGGAAGCAATCAGCCGGTTGTCTGCAACGACTGGGCTATTCTTCCTGAACTCTTCGGCACAAGCCAGACCATCAGGTTCTATGCCCGCAGCTACAATCCCAACTACCTTGAAAGTTTTGAGTTCATGACATCAAGTTCTAATGCGGACCCGACTTCCTTCACGGCGTTGAAACGCTATGAATCAATTCCCGCTACATGGACTCTCTACGAGATAGCAGTGCCTGCCGGAACGCGCTATGCTGCAATCAGATGTTTCTCGCAGGGCAAAATGATGATGCATGTTGATGATGTAGAGTTCATCCCGGCTGGTGAAGCCAATCTGCATCTTTCCGGTTATAACGTATGGATGGACAACAAGTGTGTCAATACAGAACTCATAACCGCCAATCAGTTCGTGGTACCTGTTCCGGATAAGCTTTCTCATTCCTATACGGTAACGGCAGTCTATGACAAAGGAGAGAGCGGTCCGTCGAATCCTGTCTCCGCACTCTGGACAAGTGTGGGAACAATCACAGACGGAGCCACTTGGCGCGTTTCCTCTGTTCCCGGAGCAATCATCATCAGCGGTAATCTGACTATGCCCCTTGACCTTTATACTGCCGATGGCCGTACGGCACTTCATGTCCCGGCACAAACCACTCTGCCTCATACAATAGCAATAGGAGCAGGCGTATACATCGCCCGTAGTGGTTCACGCAGTGTCAAGGTTATAGTACCTTGAATATACAGTTGTAATAATTCTTAACCAAGTTCAAAAGGGATGTGTCAGGTTGGCACATCCCTTTTGAACTTTTATAAATCTATTGCGTTACTACTAAAAAGACATAATTAACTATGGCTGAAACATTCAACGAAATCATATCGGGAGACAAACCTGTATTGGTAGACTTTTTCGCCACCTGGTGCGGACCATGCAAAATGATGCATCCTGTGCTGGAAGAAGTGGCTCAGAAAGAAGGCGACAAAATACGTATTATCAAAATAGACATTGATGAAAATCGCCGTGCAGCGGCAGAATATCAGGTACGTAGCGTGCCTACGCTGATGATTTTCAAAAATGGCGAACTGAAATGGCGCGACTCCGGCGCCAGGTCGGCCGATGACCTTATTCAGACGCTGAAACAGTTCTATTGATGTCAGTGGGCACAGTCCGACAGTCATCAGTCTCTATGTTCCTCTCCGTTTTATCTGAATGAATTGGAGAGGAATTTATTATTTCAAGGTGAAATAATAGTTCTTTTAGCTCTGTTACCGGAAATATTATGATTTATATTTGTTGATGTAATAAACACTACTTTTTATACGTCACATTATAAAAACAAGACCTATATGAAACAGATAGTGACAAGACTTATCATTTCAATTATGCTCATTTGCAGCATATCAGCTCATGCTGCTACTTTGGGCAACGAGACTCTCCGTTATGTGATAACATATAAATGGGGCCTTATTCACAAGGAAGCAGGCGAAGCCACTCTGTCGCTTCGCAACAGCGGAGGCAAGTATATAGCGACCCTGACAGCCAGAACAAAACCATGGGCTGATAAAATATTTCAGGTACGCGATACCCTTCGCGCAACGATGACGGTTTCCCCTTTGCGTCCTATACGTTATGAGAAAGCGGCAAACGAAGGGGGAAAATATAACCGCGACATCATCACTTACAGTTATCATGGAGGAACAACAAAAGCATCGGTAAAACGTCTAAAGGTACGAAACGGCAAGCCGAAACATTCAGCCAAAGCATTTTCCACGAAATATGAGGCGTTTGACATGCTCAGTATCTTCTATTTCCTGAGAACCCAGGATTATACAAAACTGCCCAAAGGACGCAGTTTGCGTAAGGTCATATTCTCCGGTTCTCATGCTGAGTTCATAACCATACGTAATTTAGGAGTGCAGACAATTAAACTGCGTTCGGGAAAGAAAGTTCAGGCGTATCACCTACGTTTCAACTTCACCAACGACGGTGGCAAACGTTCCTCAGGTGACATGGATACATGGATTGCCACAACTGCACCCTACATACCCTATCAGCTTGAAGGAGAACTGCCTGTAGGTAAAGTAAAATGCTACCTCCTGGGGCACTGATGCATTTATTCCTAATCTTATATCGCTATGAAACACACTAATAATATATTGGCAATTATATTTGTCATGATATTCTGCATCATTTCAACGGAAACAGCATTAGCCGAAACGGTTAACGACACTGTTTCCTTCAAACAGCAGAAGCGTGACGGACTGCTTAAATCCGTCAGGGTCTTAGGTAATGCAACAGCCCCTTCCGACAGTGTCGATATGCTGTTGCAGCAGTTCTATATGGATCAGTTCCGCCATTTCCAGGATCCGGAGGCTCCATTCTTTATGCTTATGAGCAAAGATGCGTCATTGGCCCTCGGCATAGGCGGCCAAGTGAAAGTGACAGGGTGGTACGACTGGAACGGCAGCATCGATGACGTTGATTTTCATCCATACGAGATACCTGTTCCAAAAAGCAAGGATGACAAAAGAAGTCTCGGGTCTTCTCCTTCCGGAACGGAATTGTTCATGACACTTTTGGGCAACACAAAGGCCGGTAAGTTCATGGCTTATATACAAGGCGGATTTTCCGGCTATCATAACATAGATTTCAAGTTGAAGAAAGCATATGTTACTTTCCGCGACTGGACCGTAGGTTATACCAAATCAACTTTCTCAGATCCATCAGCAGAGATACCGGTCATTGACGGTGGTGGTCAGAATGGGAAAATTGGGCATACCACTACCCTTGTGCGCTGGACTCATAGTTTCCGAAAACACTGGAGCGTGGCTGCATCAGTCGAGATGCCTGATTTCGGTATTCAAAACATAGATTCTTTAGTCAAGAAACAGAATGTTTACGTTCCTGATATCGCTGCTTTTGTGCAATATGGCTGGGGTGAAAGCCATCTTCGTCTTGCAGGTATTGTGAGGGTACTTCCCTACCGTGACCTTGTCACAGGGAAGAATCATTCCAAGACAGGATGGGGTATACAGCTTAGTAATGTTACGCAAGCCACCCGACAGCTCACATTGTTCGCCACGGCAAATGTAGGACAGGGTATTAGCTCCTATAGTAACGATCTCGGTGTCAAGAGCTTTGACCTTATCAGCAATCTTGACAAACCGGGAGAGATGTATGCTCCCACAGCTTGGTCTTTAGCTCTCGGTGCACAATATTATTTCACCAAGAATATATTCTCGGCAATCACTCTCAGCGAGGCGCGTTATATGCCATCAGAACGTACATTACCCACTGATTACAAATATGGCCTTTACGGAGCAGTCAATATATTCTGGAACATAACGCCTCGGTTACAGATAGGTGCCGAATATCTCATCGGCAAACGACAGAATTTCAACCGGGAACATGCCTGTGCTGACAGGATTGATGCACTCTTCCAGTTCTCTTTTTGAGAACGAATGCAATGGTCAGCTAAACCATAACCACCCAGAATATATAATAAGACAACAAAGACTGCGTACTTAGTCTTTGTTGTCTTATAAGTTTCCCGTAGTCCCTTAACTCAGATTCAGGTAACTTTTCAAAGCTTCCACATACTCCTCGAAGGCCTCTTTGCCCTTAGATGTGACTCGGCATACAGTGCGGGTCTTCTTGCCCACGAACCCTTTCTCCACATCAATATAACCTGCTGATGAAAGTTTATCCAGCTGTACACTGAGATTTCCTGCTGTCGATTGGGTCTTCTCTTTGAGGTACACAAAATCTGCTTCTTCCACATTCATGAGAATGGACATTACAGCAAGCCTTAGCTGAGAATGCAGAAGCGGATTCAGCTCTTTCATTTCTGATTTTTTGCTTTATGGTTGAGAATATGTCCCGGAATTATCATCATACACACGAACGCCAGCATGAACAGCGGCAGAAACCAGACCGCCCCCAATGCTATGCCACCTATGAGACAGCATAGTGTGAACATACCTATCGCCATGCCTATGCATCCTCCTGCTACTAAGGATTTCTCCTTGACTACGATGCCTTGGGTAATCTCGGCGAAAGGCACCATGACCAGCGCGAATACGAACCATGCGCTCCAAGTGCTTACGTGTGCCATGAACAAGAATCCTAAGCAAATAGCCGTAAGCAGCATGGCACTGACGCCTATTATGGTCCAGATGCGGGATGTTACAGAATCGGAATAGTTCTTCACTCCTCTTTCGCTGTTTTGTTTCTTTGCCATGATTGGTGTGAGGGTGCCACCTATTATCCAGATGGAGAACCACAGCCAGTTCCACGCCGGATTGTGTGTCGTGGCGAGCAGTATCCATACTGCCACCGTTACGATGACGCACAGATATCCCCACATCAGCATTATGTTGCCGTCGCCTATGTACCTCTCTTTGGTACGGGCTATCATAGCCGTTATGAGCTCAAGGCTCTCTTTCTCGTTGAGTTTTCTTTCTTCCATTTCGGAATCAGTTTTTGAAGGTTTTACTTTAGTTTATTTTATAAACCATCTTGCTCTGAAAAAAGGATGGTCGCGCGATTCCATCCTTAATCCGTCTGCAAAGGTAATTAAGTTTATATTATAAACCAAATTACACTATAAAGTTTAACCTTCTTTAACTTTTCAGTTTTCCTTACATGGCTCCGTCATTCAAGCAACGGAGTCTCCGAAGTTTCAGGCACTTCCTCTTCCTCTCCCTCTTCAAATTCTACTTCCATGTCCTCGTCAAGGCGTTTCTCCCAAAGATACTTGCGGGTCTCGGAAACCACTACTCCACTGAGCAGCAGCAACGAGACAAGATTGGGAATCGCCATGAGAGCATTCATGGAATCCGCTATATTCCATACTATATCAAGTTGTATCACAGCCCCAAGAAAGACACAAGCAATATACACCCAACGGTACACAAGCATCCAGCGAGTGCCTTTCAAATACTCAACAGCTCTCTCGCCATAATAACTCCATCCGAGAATGGTGGAAAAGGCAAAAGTAAAGAGTCCGAAAGTAAGAAGGGATTCCCCAACGTATGGAATCTTCGCAAAAGCTGCTTTGGTCAGTTCAGCTCCGTCAGTATAGTCAATATCCGGATATGCAATTATACTGCTTACAATGACAATACCTGTGAGCGCACATATCACTATGGTGTCCCAGAAAGTTCCTGTGGCTGATACCAAAGCCTGTCGCACCGGGTTGCGAGTCTGCGCTGCTGCAGCGACTATCGGAGCTGAACCCATGCCTGCCTCGTTGGAGAAAAGACCGCGGGCAATGCCGAAACGGGCTGCCATCATTATAGAAGCGCCGAGGAAGCCTCCTCCCGCAGCTTGTGGAGAAAAAGCGGAACGGACTATAAGGTCTATGGCGGGTATGATGTAATTGCTGTTGACAGCCAGAATATACAGGCATCCGGCCACATATAATATAGCCATGAATGGCACGAACATACCACATACCCTCGCTATTGACCGTACCCCTCCTAAGAGTACTGCGGCGGCAAGAGCCGTTACAACAATACCTGTTATCCATGGTGATATTCCATAGGTTCCGCTGCCAAGAGTAGCAATAGCATTTGATTGTACTGTGCATCCTATGCCGAATGATGCCAACGCAGCGAATATAGCAAAAAGCACAGCAAGCCATTTCATTCCAAGGCCACGTTCAAGAGCATACATGGGACCGCCAAGCATTTTCCCTTGTGGTGTCTTGATGCGGAATTTTATAGCCAGCAATCCTTCCGCATATTTGGTCGAGAGTCCGAAGAGACCTGTCAGCCAACACCATAGCACCGCACCCGGTCCACCCAAGGCAATAGCAGTAGCAACACCTATGATGTTCCCGGTACCGATAGTTGCAGCAAGAGCTGTGGCCAACGCACCGAACTGCGAAACATCGCCCTCGGCTTTCTTGTCCCGCTTAACACTAAGTTTCAGCGCCGTCAACAGGCTGCGTTGTGGAAACCGCAAACGTATAGTAAGAAAAATATGAGTGCCGAGAAGCAATATAATCATTGGCCAACCCCAGAGCCAGGAGTTGAGCACAGTAAAGACATGGTTTATAGATTCCATTGTGGGAGTGATGTCAGGTGTCCGGCAGATGCCGAAGATTTTTACTTTCCCACAAATTTAGTCAAAAATCCTGAGATTTT
>CAJMDR010000031.1 GCA_905212215.1 uncultured Porphyromonadaceae bacterium | reverse complement strand
CCAACTTCGGCACGGTAGAGGGCCCCACCATGGTGGGCGGCATCCTCGGCGAGCCTGTCATGAACAAGACTTCGGCACGTACCCGCATCAACAGCTGCTATAACGCTGCTCCGGTAATTGCACAGCCCACCGGCCACAAGGCAGGTATCACCGTCACTTCGCAGACCGACTTCTGGGGCGAACACAACTCCCTGACCAACAGCTATTATGCTACCGACTGGGGTGTTTCCGACGATGAGACAGGCACAGCTAAGACCATCGGAGAACTCTGTAGCACCGCTATCAGCGACTCATGGGCACTTATAGGTGACTATACGCTGCCTGTAGTGGCATCGCAGAAGAATTCCGAAGGATGGAAGGCAATGGCTGCTGCCATTGTGCTTCATTCCGGCAACAACTTCGACAATGTGAAGCGCAATTTCCACGTAGGTACTCCGCAGGGCGTTACCTGGACCCTTGAGCCCGCCAACGCTCCGCTGAGCATTGACGGTAACAAGGCCACCTGGACCCGCGAAGGCTTCAACGGCGAAATAGTGCTTACAGCACATTGCAGCGACTTCAGTCATAGCTGGACACTGAAAGCGTCCGAGACCACTTCCGTAAGCGCCATCGACCTTGACGAGGCCGATGTGGCACAGCGACTCTGGTTCACCACCGACGGACTTCAGACTGCAGAGCCTACCGAGACCGACGGCAAGCTCTACATCGTGGTTACCATCTACAAAGACGGCACAAAGAAAGTGGAGCGCAGACTGAACAAGTAAAGTCAGTGACAATACGCCAACCGGCAAATTCATAGAGAGGAGAGGCTGTGCAGATTTTACACAGCCTCTCTTTTTTGACAATGTGATTCACCAGATTCAGTTTTTCAGAGGACTGAGACTGGAATCTGACAGAGAATCGGCAAAAGGTCTTCATGACCCTAATCCATTATTCTTTTGCATCCGAGCTTTTGTTAAGCTGATTGTTGGCAATTACTGTTGCCTCTGCTGAAGGGAGATCAATGGTTCCAATTATTTTTTCCCCATATATCACATTTGAAATGAATGTCACCCGTTCAAGATTGATAATTGGCAGATTGGGTAAGGGATAATAGGCAAAAACAGTACAGTAGGATGGTTCTGTGGTTTGAGAAGGCGAGGCTTTTATTTGAGTATCCCAGACATTGAGAGATGCCCACAGAGAGCCTTTAGGGGAGAACTGCTGGGCCAGAAGTTCATAGGAAGTGGTTTTGAAGAAATTGCGTTCCAACCGTAAATTCACTTCCGTAGGAGCAAGATCCTGATCCTGACTTTCCGGTTGGAAGAAAAATTTCGAAACTCCGTCTACATAATTATCCGTCAGTTCAATATCTGTTTTAAACCTGGAAGTATCACATTTGTCGCCATCACAGTTGGACATTTCGATACGACCCAACAGACCTACACCCGTACAAGTGTTACCGGAAAATACCATTCGTGATTCATTGTCTTTAACCTGCATCACAATACTGCCTTGGGGTTGTCCGTCATTAAGCTGGTTTAATACAAATTCCGAACTGTCAAAGTTATTGTTTCTCACCACAACGGAGCCGCCTTGAAGATCAATATTGATGTGACCATGGACGGAACGCCACATTTTCTCCTCTGCAATCACAGTATTATTGAATATCTCAATTGGCTCAGACGATGCAAGTCCTTTGTTTCCTTCAGAATAGGAAAAGGAAAAATCAACAGCCATCTCCGTATCAGTAGTTCCCAGGTTTTCGTAGTTGTATGAGTGCTTGATAATGTTGTCATGCACCTTCACATTTAGGTTCTTCTTTGCGCATTCAAGATTGCCGAACCCTATGACGCGATACACCGGAAGATTACAGTCAATCGTATTGAAAGAGAAATCAACATTCTGCAGATAATTCTGCAGATATTCCTCAGCTCCATTAAATGTAATCAGCACATCGCAATGGGCATACAAATACGGAATAGGACCGTATTTCGGATAGCCGTAAATAATGGTGTTGCCGGTAACCTCGATATTACGCCGCTGGATATATCTCTGCTTCCATTCGGGAGTCTTGTATGTCACCTTATCATACACATTTGAATCGCCAAAAAAAGCGATTACCTCGTCGTTGCCGTATTTCTCAAAGGTATTGTGGCTGATTCTTACATTGTTTACCTGCCCCCGTATCAAAATAATGCAACCATAATCGTTGGGCTTAAACTTTCCCGGTTCATCCGAAACGAGCATCAATCCGTTTTCGTTGATGAAATGGCAGTTGTCGACAGTAATGTCATCGGCCACGCGGATATCGAGATTCGAAATCTTTCCGTTGCACAGGGTAGAGTCACAGTTATAGATCACGATCTCTTTAGCATACCAGATTTTCAGCAAATAGCTGCCTTCGTAAAAATTACTGCCTTCCTGCAATTCTCCTTTATCGGTTAATCCGACCCTCATGAATTCAAGATTTATGAGCTGCACGCTGATGCGATGGTCGAAGTCTTCTCCCGTAAAACATATTATGGCATCGTCTCCTATCGGCGCAACAACCCCACTGTCAAAGTAGATTTTAGATTTTGAATCAGATCCTTTGATAATAATATTGCACCGGATACTGACAATCCTTTTACTAATCACCTGAGGATAATCATCATCAATTATGGTAATCTCCCATGTATCGCGATACCCATAGCGGTATTTATTATTATCATCTTTACTTACTATCCAGTCCAGTAACGAAGCAAGAGAATTACCCCGAGATGCAGTCGCCTTGCAGATAAGCCGTCCGTCAGGTGTGAGTTCTTCCGAAAAAAATGGGACGGGAACTAAAGTCGAATCATTTGAATCAGTCATATGGTTATTATTTTTGATTAGTTATTGCACAACAGTCCACTTAGAAACCACTTATACTGAATCGTATTAAACAGCTTATTTTACGATTAGACTAAAGTTTAAAGAAGGCTGCTTGATTAAAATCCATACCATATAAACCGAACTAATAAATAAACCGAACTAATAAGAACTCGTTCAGCCTTTAACAATATTTAATATTGGAAATGTGCGGGAGATGCAAAAAAACAGTAAATTTGCAGTGACTCTTGTTTATCCGGATAATCTGCAGATAACACGGATACTGGAAGACAGACATCTATCTCAAAATTCAAACTTTACCAATATGAAAAGTATGAAAAGGCTTATCTCTGTTTTGCTGATGGCAATGGCCTGCTCTATGGCTTTTGCTGAAAGTTTCAAGGCTAATTCTATCACCTACACCACGATATCTGACACAGAAGTGGCTGTGACAGGGTGTAATGTAGGTTCATATGAAAGCGGAGTCAAGATCCCTGCATATGCAAGAAACGGGACAAAATCGTATCAGGTGGTCGAAATCGGCAATAACGCGTTCGAAGGAATTAGTCATGTGACGAGCATCAGCTTACCCCCGGAAATTCGCCGTATCAAAGCCAACGCATTTGCCAGCTGTATCAGACTTAAAGAAATGACAGTACCGATAGGTACGAAGGAGATTGATCCATCGGCTTTCTATAACTGCCCCGCGTTGACTTCCGTTTCAGTTGCCGATGGCAACACTTCGTTCTGCGTTCAGAACGGAGCGCTGATGGATATTGGCAGATCTACTCTGATAATATGCCCTAATCTGAAACAGACCAGTTTTACAGTTCCAAAGACAATCAAGGAAATATCTCCCTACGCATTTTCCAATTGCTCCAACTTCTCAGAATTCACCGTCGAACAGGGAAATACCACGGTGAGAGTTGAAGACGGAGTACTCTATAATTTCGCGATGACAAAATTACTGGCCTTCCCGAAAGCAAAAAAAATTGAGGGGAAATTAATCATTCCTGCCACTGTCACCGATATACCGGCCTACGCCTTCTATAATAATCTACAACTTACAGACGTCAAACTCCCGGATGGATTGAAGACACTAAATGAAGGAGTATTCTGCTGGTGTGAGAATTTGCGCACGGCCGAGCTTCCCGCCGGATTGCTCAGCATAGAGAAGGAGGCCTTCTACAGATGCGGGAGCTTGACCAAAGTCAATATACCCGCGGCTATCCGGCAGATATCAGAGAGAACATTCTATTACTGCACATCTCTTGCGGAAATATCCTGGCCTGACTCTCTGACCGACATTCAGGATTATGCATTCTACGAATGCCAGAGAATCCGCAACGTCAGCGCCCATCTTTCTAAAGTGCAACACATTGGGAAAAGCGCTTTCCAAGGTTGCACCTCAATTAGAACATTGGACCTGGGGGAATCGCTATGTTTCCTTGGAGACGCTGCATTCTTAGGATGCACCGGTCTCCAATGGATAACGCTCCCAGGGTCGTTGTCTACGATAGGGGAAAGATGCTTCCAAAATTGTACCGATATCAAGAGTGTGGGGTTAGGCGACGGGGTGCAAACCATAAGCGCCAGCATGTTTGATGGACTATCATCGTTAAGAGGAATAAATATACCTTCTTCTGTGAAATCAATTGAAAGTTTTGCTTTTCGTAAATGTGGACTTGATTCCATATTTATTCCTGACAATGTCACGGAGATACAGGCAAAAGCATTTGAACAATGCGAAAGGATGACAAGAGTCCGACTGTCGGCAGCAATGAATGAAATAAAAGAAGCCACATTCTGGGGTTGTTACACCCTTCAGAAAGTTACATTTACAGGAAAAATCACATCGCTCGGCGCTGAGGCATTTATGTACTGCGGTGCTCTTGATTCCATGATTCTCCCGGAGGGATTAACTAAAATCGACAGACAAGCATTCTCAAAATGCAAGGGGCTTAGGAAGTTATCGCTACCCTCCACACTTACCACAATCGGAGATGGAGCCTTTTGGGAGTGCGATCGACTCACCTATGTTGTAAACCACGCCGTCACCCCTCAGACTATTAACGATAATGTTTTCATCGTCCATAACACTCTTTGTGTACCTACCGGATCAGTCCACGCATATAAGTCCGCCCAAGTATGGCAAAGATTCAACATAATCGGTGGAGCTGATAACGGAGTGGAGAGCATAGCTAACGGCGAGGAAGTGTACCCTGTAGGATATTACACACCTGATGGAATGCATGTGGATGAGAACTACAGTGGGATAGTCATTGTGAAAATGTCGGACGGCACTACCCGTAAAGTTCTCCGTTAAGCAGTCTGGTTTTTAATCTAAGAGGCTGTGCCAAAACCTAATTCAGCACAGCCTCTTCTCTATGTTGTGTGGTATTTTTAGAGGTTGTCAGAAGGAGATCTGCAGGCGAGCCTGGAAAGCGCTCAGGTCTACCTTGGGGCCGATATTGCTGTCCCAACGGTGGGTGTAGGAATAGCGGAAACGGAAAATCATATACTTGTTGATGTAATAATTCAGCGTTGCGCTAACGTCGTTGATACGACCACCATATATGCCGGCCTTGGGGTTGGTAAGGGTTGTGTAGTTGTAGCCGAGAACGAGCTCCAGATTGCCGGGAGCGGGGGTTGCGAGACCACCGTCAAGCATGTTGTAGCCATATTTCTGGCCGATGAGGAGACCTCGTGCGGTGACGTATGCACCCTGGCCTGTAAAGGCATGGATATTGTCGCGGCGGTTGTAGCGGTTGAAGAAGTACTGAGCCTCGAGAGCCACACGGTTATAGCTGAGCAACAGTTCCGGGGTGAACTTGAACATGTTCATGGCATTGTCCACAGTAGCGCTAACGGCCTTTACCTTGTTCACTCTTGTGGGGAAGTTTCCTGCCACGGTAAAGCTGTGATGGTTGAGGTCCTGATCGGAGTTGTACTGCGGGGTAGCGAAACCGCCCGAGATGCCGAACTGCACTGTCTTGCCATCTTCATGGAGCGGGCGTGCTATTACGCGCGACAGGACGCCGTAACCCTCTTTCCCCATTTGGTTGGGGTTGAGGAAAATCGACTGCGGCTCCACATGGAACGATGCGGTAGCCAGCCATTTGTCGGCTGAATGTTCATACATCACGCCAAGCTGACGGGGAGCATTGAATACCTCGTTGCTGGTAGGCTCCTCCATAGTGCATTTGAACGAGGAAGAGGTAGCTGACTGGAGGCCGTACTGGTGGATGAAGTTACCGCCTCTGATGAGGTTCTGGTCATCGAAGTTATACTGGAGGTAAATGTCTTTCAGACCTACTTTGCCATAAGCGTAGCCTATGTCGATTTTCGCATTCCATTTACCATAAGTAGCTTTCACGCCAACTCTGGCATCGGGAATCTCGAGGCCGGCCTTGAAAAGGTCGTCGATTTTACCGGAATACAAGGCACCGTCGAGAAGGATTCGGCCCGTAGGCGAAACTTTTAGTTTCGGCTCATCGCTGTTCTGCGCGAAAAGAGGCATAGCCAAAGCGCAGGCTGCGGCTGCGAGTAAAAATTTTTTCATGTTTTTCAGATTTAGTGTTATGGGGTTTGAAAAAATTTGAGATGAAGATTTCAGAGGTAATGGTTCCCGGCTGTCATTACTTAGCTGCCTTAGCTTTATAAGTCTTTCAGCCGGAAACCCTTTTTCATTATTTTGTTTTTGCGGGAGCAGGAGCCACCTTCCCCGCCTTCTTCAACCCGGCGAATTCCTTCTTTGCCTTTTCGAGCTGAGCATTGAATCCGGGGTCGGCATGGAGCCTTGACACTACTGCGGAACCGGTAATTCTTCCGGCGTCCACGTCACTCTGGAAGTGATAGCCGCAGATTACACGGCTCTCCCCCATCTGGTATCCGCGCTGAAGAATCTGGTCGATGCGGTCAGGATTGATCTCGCCCAGCACTAAAGCGGTAGCCCAGCCTATGGAAGTGTGTCCGGAGGGATAGGAGCCGTTGGTGCTGAGTTCCTCCTGCTGTTCAGGATTGCAGGTCATTTCGCCGAAATAGGAGAACGGCCTTGTGCGATTGTAGTAGTTCTTTGCAGCTCTCGTTGCGAGGTCGCCGGCATCCTCACGCATTCCCACAATGAGCTTGTAGATTTCGGGAGTGTCATTAGGATTGATGTTGATGCCGAACGCTTCCGAGAAAGCGTCGGGCAAATGCTGGCCATCCACACGGGCATCCTGGAAAGCCTGTTCGCCACGCGGAGTGTTGCGCTGCATCTTGCCCCAGTTGTATCGTGCCTGATCATAGAGGAAAGCTATGGAGGCGGCATCCGGGGGAGCGGGAAGCAGTTCAAGGCTGTTGGGGACCTGGTCTATCTCAAGGAAATAGACATCGGGATTGGTGCTGTGTCCTTTGACTTTGCCTGTCTTGGTCTGTGCCGACAGAGAGAACGAAAGCGTTAACAGACACAGTACGACACTGAGAAATTGGAATTGTTTCTTCATAGTCAAAAACTGAGGTTAAAGGTATGTGTGTTTTACAGAATTGTTGTTAACTTTATGTTAACATTAAGTTAACAACCGCCCTACTGTGAAGGTTTCTCCGAATAATGTTAAAAATGAAGACCTCTGTAAAAAAACACATCCATCATCATTCCACCAACATCTTTGTAGGTGACACCATGGCTGATGATTCCCAATCCCGAGAATTTTCCTATATGTGTTCTTCGTTTTCTCTTTGTGCATTTTTCAATCATGCCGTTGCGAGAACGGTTTTATCAATGGAGCTACAAAGGTACAATCTATTTTCGGACATAAGCAACTTTTGTGTCGAAATAGTAATGAGTCACCTCAGCTAACCTCTTAGCTTAGTCTGATCTGACAAAGGAACTGCGAACTACATTTAGAGGCTGGTTTAGCCCGACTTCTTCTGTACAAAAAGACGCATCCATTTTGGCGGATGCGTCTTTTTCATATAATTCTTTTCAGATTGTCTGTCAGTTCAGGGAGGGGAGCTTTCTCGTTACGTCGGCAAAGGACTCTGCACGGTCAAGCAACTCACCTTTAGAGTTAAACAGGAAGAAGGAGGGAAGACCCTTGATATTATAGTTCGCGGCAACCAGTGAGCGGGTACCGGCGGGATCGATTACATTTCCCCACGGCAAAGCCCTTACCCTCTCGCGCCATTGTGCTATGTTGTTATCAAGGCTAACCATGATGAAGTCCACATTGGCGCCATATTTCTCGAAAAGCTGGTTTACGCCTCTGTTCACCTCGGGAGAGTTATCCTGCCCCATGAGCGAGAAGATGAGCAGCGTAGGGCGGCCATTGGAAGAGAGTCTTACAGGATTACCGTTGGGGTCGTTGAGTTCAAAGTCAATGATAGAGGATTCGGGTGCTTTCACCACTTTCTGTCTTCCCTGACTCTTGTTGAGTTTCTTAATGGCATGGAGCGCCATTTTCTCAAGTGCGGTTGCGCGGGGATCGTCAGGACGATTCTGTTTATACGCGGTTGCCACAGCACCGAACACTCGTGCATCGGCAGGATTATCCATATCAAAGAGCTGTGCGTTGTCGAGGCGGCAGGTAAGGGCATAATAAGCCATTACGGTCGGTTTTCCCTGCGAGGCGAGCACCACATTTGAAAGCACCCAGCGCTTGAAGGCATCGAGTGCTTCAGGAGTGTTCTTCGGAATGGCGTTCAACTTTGCCTGAAACTGCGTCATGAGCGTAGCCTGATCAGAGCCTGAAAGGGTGAAATTGCGACCGAAGTCCTTTGCGGAAGCCTTCAGCGTAAGAGTTTCAATGGAATCCACCGGGAGGTAGATATAACGCCCGTTGAAGCTGAGGCGATAGAGGTCGGGGAACTCCGGGGCGTCGGCTTTGATGGAGAAATTGCCGTCGGATGAAGTGCGTGTCGAGTCCACCAAAGTCCATACGCCGGTGAAATCGGCTTTTTCAAGCATGACGGGCTGGTCGTCGGCGCCATCAATGGTGCCTTCAACTTTGAAATGTGGGCCGGAACAAGCGGCCAGAAGCAGTAAAAAGAACCCTGCGAACAGGGAGTGAAGGGTAATTTTCATATTTTTAACACTGTCGTTGGAGAGAAGAATCAGAATTTGAGCACAAAGTTAATGAAATTCTCTTTGCCACGGCGGGAAAAAGTGTTAACTTTGCAAGAATTTTAGAAGAGACGAAAAATCTAATGATAAAGCCAATCAAAAAAACCATCGAACTTGGCGATGGCCGTACGATCACCATCGAGACGGGCAAGCTCGCCAAGCAGGCCGATGGAGCGGTAGAAGTAAGAATGGGCAACACGATGCTGTTGGCCACCGTGTGCTCGGCCAAAGAGGCCAACGAGGGTGTGGATTTCATGCCCCTTACCGTAGAGTACAAAGAGAAATATGCCTCCATAGGCCGTTACCCAGGAGGTTTCCTGAAAAGAGAAGGCCGCGCGTCGGATTATGAAATCCTGACATCGCGACTGGTAGACAGGGTTCTGCGTCCGCTGTTCCCGGACAATTACCACGCCGAGACGTTCGTAAACGTCACAATGTATTCGGCAGACGAGAACGAGGCCCCCGACGCGCTGGCAGGCCTGGCAGCTTCCGCAGCCCTGGCTTGCAGCGACATTCCTTTCCACGGCCCCATCAGCGAGGTACGTGTGGCCCGCGTGGACGGCGAATGGGTCATCAACCCCACCTTCAGCCAGATGGAGAAAGCAGACATCGAACTGATGGTAGGCGCCACCTACGACAACATCATGATGGTGGAAGGCGAGATGAACGAGGTGAGCGAGGCTGAACTGCTCGAGGCTCTGAAAGTGGCTCACGAGGAAATCAAAAAGCACTGCAAGGTTCAGGAAGAACTGATGCATGACTCCGGCCACGACGAAAAACGCGAATACTGCCATGAGGTTAACGACGACGAGCTCCGTGCCGACGTCAAGGCCAAATGCTACGACAAGGCATACGCCATAGCCCGTCAGGGCAACGCCGACAAGCACTGGCGTGCCGAAGAATTCGGCAAAATCTGCGACGAATATCTGGAATCGCTGCCCGAGATGACTCCCGAGCAGCTTGAGAAATACACCGAAGACCAGCGCACCGCGATGGTAAAGCGCTACTACCACGATGTGGAGAAAGAAGCCATGCGCCGCTGTGTCCTCGACGAAGGCATCCGTCTGGACGGCCGAAAGACCACCGAGATTCGCCCCATCTGGTGCGAGGTAGACTATCTGCCGGGACCTCACGGAACTGCAGTCTTCACCCGTGGCGAAACCCAGGCTCTCGTAACGGCTACACTTGGCACCACCCTCGACGAGAAAATCGTTGATGATGTATTGAACCAGAGCAAGGAACGCTTCCTGCTCCACTATAACTTCCCGCCCTTCTCCACCGGCGAGGCCCGACCTGTTCGTGGCGTGGGACGCCGAGAGATAGGCCACGGAAACCTGGCACACCGCGCCCTGAAGCGCATGTTCCCCGACGGTTTCCCCTATACCTGCCGAATCGTCAGCGACATTCTTGAGTCCAACGGCTCATCGTCAATGGCAACCGTCTGTGGTGGCACTCTGGCTCTGCTTGATGCCGGCGTAAAGATGAAACGCCCGGTAGCGGGAGTGGCAATGGGTCTCATCTCCGATGCAGGCAACACCAAATATGCAATCCTGAGCGACATCCTCGGCGACGAGGACCATCTCGGCGACATGGACTTCAAGGTGACAGGCACCGAGAAAGGAATCACGGCCACTCAGATGGACATCAAGTGCGACGGACTGAGCTACGATGTTCTTGAAAAGGCCCTCAACCAGGCCAAGGACGGACGTATGCACATCCTCGGTATCATCCACGACACTATCCCCGAAGCCCGCGAAGACTACAAACCCCATGTACCGCGTCTGGTGACAATCGAGATTCCGAAAGAGATGATCGGCGCCGTCATCGGTCCGCAGGGCAAGGTAATCCAGGGCATCCAGGAAGAAACCGGAACCACCATCTCCATCACCGAAGACGAAGAGACCGGCGTAGGAACCGTTGAGATAGCATCCAAAGACAAGGAAGGCATCGATAGCGCACTGCAGCGCATCAAGGCAATCGTTGCAATGCCGGAAGAGGGAGAGACCTACAAAGGCAAGGTACGCAGCATCCTCGACTTCGGCGCTTTCGTAGAATTCATGCCGGGCCGCGACGGACTGCTTCACATCAGTGAGATTTCGTGGGAACGCCTTCCCGACATGGCCGCCAGCGGTCTGAAAGAGGGCGACGAAGTTACTGTCAAACTGATCGAGATTGACAAGAAGACGGGCAAATACCGTCTGTCGATGCGTGCCCTCCAGCCCAAGCCGGAAGGCTATGTAGAGCGTGAAGGCCGTCCGCGCCGCGAAGGAGGACCACGCCGCGACAACGGCGACCGTCCCCGCCGTCCGGAAGGACGTGGTCCGCGCCGCAACGACGGTGGCAACCGTGGTCCCCGCCGTGACTAAGACATCACACAACCCTCATACGTTTGTATTTTAGGAAAAAGAGCCGTGGCAGCGATTGCCCGGCTCTTTTCTTTTAACACACCTATGCGAATGCTCGTTAACCATAATGGAATCCTGCCGGATTCACATACTCCCTTTTTCAAGAAAGAGTAAATTGGGAAGGGCTGTTAAACCTTTCGGGATGGCAATTGTCAATGATAAAAAAGGGAGAACAGCGGCATTCCCATGATTCCGGATTTCTTTTTGCCGCATGACCGCAGGGTAGCGGCCACTCCCGCAATAACCGAATACAATGAAAAGATTAAAGATGGCTCTTCTCGCGATTGTTATGTGCTGCCTGAGCGTGACGGCACAGACCATCACCCCCTGCAAAGGTGTCGCCCCCGACGGCTACAACTTCTGGTTATCCACCCCCTCTACCGGCGATACCAACACTCCGAAACCGCTTGTGGTATTTCTGCATGGTTCAAGCCTGTGCGGCAACGACCTCAACCGCGTCATGCGCTATGGCTCTATGGCGGCGGTGAAGAAGGGTCTCAACATCGACGCTTACGTGATAGCGCCCCAGAATCCCGGTGGTTCATGGAAGCCGGCAAAGGTGATGGCTGACATTGAATGGGTGGAAAAAAATTATAAGGTAGACAAGAACCGCATCTATGTCCTGGGCATGAGCCTTGGCGGTTACGGCACAATCGACATGGCGGCAGCATATCCCCACCGTATTGCAGCAGCTATGGCACTCTGTGGCGGCGGCACTTCCAAAACACTGGAGAACCTGAACGAAGTACCTCTCTGGATTGTGCATGGCCTGGCAGATAACAGGGTAAGCATCGCCAAGAGCGACAAAGTAGTGGACCGCATGAAAGCTGCTGATCCGGAGACTCCGCGTCTGCAATATGACCGTGTTCCGGGCATGAATCATGGCACTCCCGCACGCTTCTTCTATATGCCTGACACTTACCGCTGGCTTATGGCACACTCGCTGACGGACGAGGACAGACCTATCTGCGCCACTTTCCCCATCACCAAAGAACTGTTGCGCACAGCCTACCAGAGCCTCCGCGATGACCGTTCGCTTATTACGCCGCATCCCACCATCGATGCCGTTGGCGATCTGTTACATGCCCCCGGCACAAGAACTCCGATATCAGTAACT
>CAJMDR010000030.1 GCA_905212215.1 uncultured Porphyromonadaceae bacterium | reverse complement strand
GAGGCAAAGTCCACCTACCATGTTGCGTCCTGTGCCTGTGATGTTCACATTCTTGATGCTGACGGGGAGATCGCCACCGACACTGATGTTGATCATAGGCTTGTTGCGGTTCTCGGTGGTGCAGTCGAAGATAGAGCAGTCGCTCATCTCCACGCCACAATAGATATTGGCTCCTGAACCGATGGCGGGAACAGTGTTCTCTGAGAAGGTACAGTTTTTGATTGTGAACTTTGCTCCTGTCTTACCCAGCGAGAGTGCGCCTGTCGATGACAGTTTGCCGTTGCTGTAACGGAAAGAGCAGTTGGAGATGTCGAAACCTGTTTCGCCGTAGCTGCGCAGGGAGGCATAGCGGAAATCGAGGTTCTGAATCTTTATCGCCTCTTTTCCGTCATAGACGATATAGATACCTTTTGGCACATCCTCTTCGGAGTCGCGGGTGATGAGAGTTCTTGCCTCTGCACTGCCAAGAGCGCAGGCACCCTCTATGCGAATCTGCGAGGTACCTTTTATTCTCAGTTCCAGACCGCCATCAAGAACAAAACGGTCGTTGGGCTGGATGGTGATGTCATTCTCCATCCGATATACATTCGAGTCTACTCTCGAAACACCGGCATCCGATTCGTTGACCAGCGTCCGCAACGAATAGGTAGTGCCGTTGTTAGCCGATTTCCATGCTGCGCCGAAAACCGGTGTCGCCGACAACAGCACCATGGCTGCCGCGAGGCTGAAGTACTTTTGCTTCATAGGCTTTTGTTTATAGTGATGTTAGAAATTTCCGCTTAACACTAAAGCGACTGAGGCCTTAGATTCCGCAAAGTTAACTGATTTTTCCAAAAGGGGGAATTAAAATATGCACAAGGCGCCAATTTTCAGCATCATTAAAAAAGACATGAAAGGCTGTGCCAAATTCTGACACAGCCGCACATCTTTAGAATTGAGTTCAGAAATTATTTCTTTGGTCTGCCACCAAGCACGAAGCCAATGGAGAGATTGAAATTGTTACAGCCTTTCCTGCTGATGTTGAACTGGGCGGTAAGGCGTATGTGATGCAGAAATTCCACACCCACTCTGGGAGCGAACAGCATGGCAGTTCCATCCAGCGGGAAATACTTATCCCCTACCGCATCATTGAAGGCGACGCCCAATGCGGTACCGACAAAGGGATTTATCTTGGTTCCCTGCCGGAAATTATAATCACCCGTAAAAGCCAGACCTAAGGTGCGGTTGCTCTGCCAGAGATCACTGCCATGGTCGAACATGTGGTTAAAGCTATAACGTGCTGTAGTTAGCTCCAGCATCAGGCCGCAATCCCACGGAGTGCCACGGAAATTATAACGGCCTTCGAGTCCTAACGATGCACTGAGGCTCGCTTTGCCGCCATGGAAACCGCCAAGCGGAGTAGTCATTCCAACTCTTGCCTCCCCTTCCATCATCTGCACGATGGGAGTAGCACCGTTGGTCTTTACTGCGAGCAGACTGAGGAGTGCGAGAAGAGAGGCGATGATTCGGTAGTTCATGTTCAGTATTACTTGTTCCATTCAAAAGACGTCTGTCTTTCAAATAAATTACACATCAGTTTAAATTTTGGCCAAAACTGATTCAACCATATTTTACGGCAAAATTAACCCTTTTCTCCGAAAGCCACAAACAGACACAATTCATGCAGGCATTAAAAGACACCACAACATTGCGGATAATTCAAATTTTGTAATTTTGCATCACCATAAACCAACCATCAACGAAATGAAGCTAATCAAATTCGGAGCAATTAGTGCCATAGCATTACTTATGCTGGCTTCAGGATGCAGCTCCAACAATAACAACAGCACAGAGAGCGCCAACGCAGATTCTGTTGCAGAAGGGGCAAAAGCTGATTCCATAGCAAAGGTTCTGGAACAGGCGAAAGCTGATTCCATAGCTGCCGCAGACTCCGTGGCAAAGGCAAAAGAAACGGAATCCAAGGCTATGGATGCCAAGGTTGACAAGATAGTTGCAAAATACAATAAGTGCATTGACGCAGTACAGGGTCTGATCAACGATGGAATCCCCTCCACCAGTTCAATGGCTTTCCGTGTACTGTCCAACCTTGATGTCCCCGATGCTGAATACAACAAAATCAAAGGTCAGCTCACCGAAGAACAGAAAGCCCGCATAGAGGCCGTACGTAAGAAATTCGATCAAGTAAACGCAAAGTTCAACTGATAACAACCCGTTATTCGCCCTCTAAAAACACGCCTGCCATATATGGTTTTGGCGTGTTTTTTATGCAGTATTGTTTCTAATATCACGAATTATTGAAACTTAGCTGAAGAGATTGTTCTATTTGTTTTTCTTTTTGCGGACATTGAAGTCTGTGATCTCATCGCTTTCATGCACTATCAGCCAACGTCCATCAATTTTCTCCAGAATAAGATAGGAAGGATAGGTATTGTCTCCTTTCTCGCTGTTTGTATGTTTATCGAACGAGATTTTCAACTTGTTACCTGACAGTCGGGTCACTATGGGCGTTCCGCTGATTTCCTGTACCCAGGAACTCCCGGCAACTGCCTGCTGTATGGAGCTAATGACATCTCCAGCCGACATATCAGCTGTATAAAAATGTACCTGAGGTGCATACAGTTCCTCCATAGCGGAGTAATCGCGGCTATTATGGGTATCATTCCATCGATTTAGCACATCCAAAGCTTCGGCCTTATCATTCTCATTTAAATGCCCATCACTGCCTTTCAGCTCTGACGAATAATCCTGTTTCTCCGGATATTCTGGTTCTTCTTTCAGAATGTCGTATTCATTCTTTGAAACTTGACTCGAAACATCATTCTTTCCTCCAAGCATAACGACAACGACAATGATACCTACAATGACAACTAATGCAATGCAGGCAATCAGCCATTTATTTGCTGTTGAATGATTGTTCCTATTACCAATCACATTATCACAATTGTGGGAGAAACGCTGGGTCGCTTGACTTTGATTACCCATGGAACTTGGGTTGCCCATGTTATTATCTAACGGACAGCCACAATTTCTACAAAAAGTAGCTTCA
This sequence comes from uncultured Porphyromonadaceae bacterium, assembly GCA_905212215.1. Lineage (GTDB taxonomy): Bacteria > Bacteroidota > Bacteroidia > Bacteroidales > Muribaculaceae > Lepagella. The sequence continues at coordinate 9,650 of CAJMDR010000030.1, read as the reverse complement.
GTGCTTGTCGGTTTCCCACATGCGGGGCAATGCAATGTTTTCATTTTTAGATGCTCACGAATCGAAATCATGCAAAATTACAAATTTATTTTGAAACAATAAACAGAGAAACAGGGTCACCTTCTCCCAGGGTTAACGACTCTTGACAGTCAATCATACACACAGTAGGTCTCTGAGTACCGGTTTATACTCTTTATTTTTACCCTCCAGGCATCGAAATATTTTGAAAGGTTTTGGTGTAAAGATTTGCATATGAGAGAAAAAAGTATTAATTTTGCAGTTGAATAAGCCCTTAAAGAATCACAACCGCAAGGTCTTATGGATTTGCCGCTAATATGGTACGACAAAACCTGGAGGCTGGATGCCTCAAAATTAATGGTATTGTCGCCCATATTTGTCATGTAACGACAAGGCTCTCGCAGCTCCTCTTAGGAACAGAAAAGAAAGTCGAAAGCATTGTGTAATCCTGTTTGATTAACCGGCGAAGGTGTTGATGACATAACGGCAAAAGCATACTTTTTTCATAAAGAATGATTTAAACAGATTCTACGGATAAGATTCAGGACTTTTGGGTGAACCATTTGCGTGCGCCCGGGTTGAAAAATCAACTATGAAAACAGACTTTATCATGAAGATTAGACATCTGCTGCCAATGATATGCGTCGCACTTTTAGTGTCGTGTTCGACACCGAAAGATGTGACGTATCTTCAGGATTTGCCCAACGGTTACGTGGGAGAACGTGTAGTAACCAACGATATCCGTGTGCGTCCTGACGACAAGATTTCAATCGTTATAAATTCCCGCGAACCGTTGCTTTCCGAACTGTTCAACCTACCGCAGGTAACGTACAGACTAGGTAGCGGAGGCGTTTCCTCTGGCTCAAACAACCAGTATGTTTCGAGCTACACCGTAACTCCGGAAGGAGAGATAGATTTCCCGGTACTTGGCAAAATCCGTATAGCAGGCATGCGCCGCAACGAGGTAGCCGACTACATCAAGAAGAAACTGATGAGCGAAGACCTTGTCAAGGATCCTGTAGTGACAGTTGAATACACCAATACAGGCATCAACGTCCTCGGCGAGGTAGCAAGACCGGGACGTTACGACATAAACAAGGATAAGATTACTATTCTTGAGGCATTGAGCCTTGCGGGAGACCTCACCATTACAGGTAAACGAAACACAGTGCTCGTCACCCGCGATGTTGACGGCAAACCTCATGCCTACAGAGTGGACCTTACCAACTCCCATTCCCTGTATTCATCGCCGGTTTACTATCTCCAGCCAGACGATGTAATTTATGTTGAGCCTGTCGACGTAAAGAAACGCCAGCAGACAGTTAACGGCAACAATGTGCTCTCGGCACCATTCTGGGTTTCGGTAGCATCGCTTTTGACTTCGGTAGCAGTGCTGATATTTAAATAATTCTCATTCATGGCAGAGGAACCAAAACAAACAGAGGAAACGACACAAAAAACTGATAACGCCTCGACCAATACCTTAAGGTTGCAGGACGTATTCATGATGGGTCTGAAAAAATGGCCCTGGATTCTGCTCTCTGTATTCGTATGCTTGGGCATCGCCACCATCTACTTGGTGCGTACAGCGCCTACATATACCCGTTCGGCGGCCATACGAATCAAGAACGACCAACAAGGCAACTCCATATCATCGGATATGGATGGTTTCGCCAATCTCGGCCTGTTCCAGTCCAACGCAAACGTCATAGATGAGATTTCTGCCTTGGAGTCGTCGAACTTCATGAAAGAAGTTGTAAAGCGACTCAATCTTACCTACAGCTTTTACAAGGATGGAAGCTTCCACAAAGATGTAGCTTACGGCAAGAATCTTCCTATAACAATTGTCGAAGATACCCTTACCGACAATTTCTCCGGTAGTTTTGTACTGAAAGTAGCACCCGACAAGACAGTCACCATGTCGGATGTTGTCCGGAACGGAGAAGAATTCCCCGGCAAGACCTTCAAGGGAAGACTCGGTGGCATGATGAATTCTCCGTTCGGTCGCCTCGACATACTTCCTTCACCTTCCTACAAAGCCGGAGAAGACATCAAGCTCTCTGTGGTCAAGCATACCATCAAGCAGGCTGTTGACAGCTATAAGTCCCGACTGAAGGTATCGCTGAAGAACGAAAAAGGCAACGTCATCAGCATGGTCTATACCGACGGTTCAATCGAGCGTGCCGAGGATGTTCTGAATGCACTGATAGCTGTCTATAACGAAAACTGGATTAACGAGAAGAACCAGGTAGCGGTCAGCACCTCGAACTTCATAAACGAGCGACTCAACGTCATAGAACAGGAACTCGGCAATGTGGATCAGGACATATCGTCGTATAAGAGCGAACACCTCATACCCGACGTAGACCAGGCTTCCGCGCTGTATATGCAGCAAAGCCAGACAACTTCAGACAAGCTTGTCTCCTTAGGCACCCAGCTGCAGATGGCACGCTACGTAAAGGACTTCATGACAGACCGCAGCTCAAGTGATCAGGCATTGCCAACGAATGTAGGACTCACTAACGCCAACATTGAGTCACAGATCGACAACTATAACAGATTGCTGCTGCAACGCAACGCTCTGCAGGCCAACTCTTCTTCGCGCAACCCCTTGGTAAAAGATTATGACATCCAGTTGTCGGCTCTAAGAAGCGGTGTACTGTCTTCTATCGACAACCTTATAATCTCGCTCCGCAAAGAGATCGGTGATCTTGAGATGAGTGAGCGTCAGACAACCTCCCGCATCGCCGCCAATCCCACCCAGGCTCGTTATCTGCTTTCGGTAGAACGTCAGCAGAAAGTTAAGGAGTCTCTTTACCTCTTCCTCCTCCAGAAACGAGAGGAGAACGAGCTTTCGCAGGCATTCACAGCCTATAACACCAGCGTTATAGACAATCCCGACGGAACTCCGACCCCTACTTCGCCGGTAAAACGTAATGTATACCTCATAGCTTTATTAGTAGGCTTCCTGTTCCCCTTCGGTGTCATTTACGTAACCGAGAGCAACAACACCAAGCTTCGCGGCCGTAAAGACCTCGAGAACCTCAGCGTACCCTTCATTGGCGAGATTCCTATCGAGAAACATGATAAGAAGGACAAGGCGGAAAACCGCATAGTAGTGAGCGAAGGCAACCGCGACATCATCAACGAGGCATTCCGTGTGCTGCGCACCAACCTCGACTTCATGTCAAGCGGTGAGAAAGGTGCCAAAGTCATCCTGGTTACTTCCTTCAACCCGTCGAGCGGCAAGACCTTCATCACAATGAACCTTGCCATGTCGCTGGCGCTGAAAGGCGAGAAAGTTCTGGTAATAGACGGTGACTTACGCCGCGCCAGTGCTTCGGCATACATCAACTCGCCAAAGAAAGGTATCTCCAACTGGCTCATCGGTTCAGACAATGACCTTGACAGCCTGATAGTATGCGACACCCTGCACAAGGACCTCTGTGTGTTGCCGGTAGGCGCTCTGCCACCCAACCCAACCGAGTTGCTTGAGAACGGTAAGTTCCCCGTTCTCATAGAAGAACTCAAGAAACATTACGACTACATTTTCATCGACTGCCCGCCGGCAGGCATGATGGCCGACGCCCATATCATGGAGAAAGAGTCCGACCGCACTTTGTTCGTAGTAAGAGCGGGTCTGCTCGAACGCATCATGATTCCGGAACTCGACAAACTCTACAAAGAGAAGAAGTTCAAGAATATGGGCATCGTACTCAACGGAACTACCGGGAACGACAACCGATATGGCTATGGCTACCGATATTACACCAAATATGGCCATTACGGTTATTCCGACAACAAAAAGAAGAAAAAGAAACTGTTCTTTTTCTAACAAGAATTAATCCAGCGGCTTCAATCGGAATCTTCAGGACACATCCGGTTGAAGCCGCATAAATTTTTTAGTAAGTAGTTATGTCTGCATCTTTCCTCCGGAATCTGTTCGGCAAGAAACAAGACAATGAGTTTCTGCAAGAATATGTCGACTGCCACAGCCACATACTGCCGGGAGTTGACGATGGCGTAAAAAGTCTCGAAGAATCACTTGCCATCCTTTCCCGTTATGAAGATATGGGAGTAAAAGAACTATGGCTCACCCCTCACATTATGGAAGAGGTGCGCAACACTCCCGAAAAGCTCCACAATGTTTTCGACACACTACGTTCCGAATATAACGGTGACATAAAGCTCTCCCTCGCCGCCGAGAACATGATGGATTCGATGCTCCAGAAAAATCTGGAAGAGAAGACCTTGCTACCCATCGGAACTCAACATGACAAGTTGTTGGTAGAGACATCTTACTTCGACAGACCGCATAAATTCATCGAAACCCTTGAAATAATAATGTCGTTGGGTTATACACCTCTTCTTGCACATCCTGAACGATATGACTACATGGAGCAAAAAGATTACGACACACTCAAGGACCTCGGCATACTTTTCCAGCTCAACCTCTTCTCACTGACCGGTTTCTACGGTACGAGAGCGCAGGAAAAAGCATGGTCATTAGTGGAGCAACGAAAATACAACCACACAGGCTCCGACCTCCATTCAAGAAGGCAATTAGAATGGTTCAACAAGATTCGCCTTCGGAAAAAGGACAAAGACTACCTTATGGAAATCACCCATAATCCGGTCTAAAAACAGGCTATACAAGCGCATCTGAATCATCCTTTAAATAAGAACTGACCCCTACCTTCTCAATTTCAGATATGGTCGAGATTCATACCGACAACTTGCACCGAATAGCATACGCCACCGATGCAAGCATATACCGTGAGCTCCCCTATGGTGTTGCGTTTCCCGAATCGGAATCCGATATTCAGAAACTTGTGCTTGAGGCTGAAAAGCTGAATACTCATATCATTCCGAGGGCGGCAGGGACATCTGTGGCGGGTCAGGTTGTCGGCAGTGGCATTGTAGCTGATATAAGCAGGCACCTAAATAAAATTCTCGTCATAGACCCGGGGAAGCGCATGGCTACGGTTCAGCCGGGAGTGGTGCGGGATGAGCTTAACGTTGCCCTGAAACCCCATGGACTGTTTTTCAGCCCTGAGACTTCCACCTCCAATAGATGCTGTATCGGTGGTATGTTTGGCAACAATTCATGCGGAACACATTCACTGATATACGGAAGCACGCGGCATCATGTAGTGGCGGCAAAAGGTGTCCTCTCCGATGGTTCCATAGAGACTTTCAAAGAATATTCAGTAAAGGAACTTCAAACACGGTTCGGGAAACGGTTCTGGGAAAAGGATAAGCCGGACTCCATTATAGAAGGTATCTATGCTCAACTCTTACGGTTTGCTCTCACTCCGTCAATCCTCGAGGTCATAGACAACAACTATCCCGAAAAGACGTTGCGACGTCGTAGCTGCGGATATGCTATTGATGAGGTTATAGAGACCCTTCGCCCGACCGGTAAAGAGTTTGAAGAGCGCAATATCAATCTTTCTACCCTATTGGTTGGAAGCGAAGGCACCCTGGCATTCATAACCGAAATCACCCTCTCACTCGACCCTTTGCCTCTCCCCCACGCCATGATGCTGTGCGTGCATTGCGACACTGTAGAGAAATGTTTCAAGGCCAACATCGTAGCACTAAGACATAATCCCGAGGCCATTGAACTTATCGACAGACAGATTCTGAAACTCAGCGAAGGGAATATTGCCCAGCAACGAAACAGATTTTTCATCAACGGCGACCCGGCAGGAATCCTCTGTGTTGAGCTACGCGCAGAATCTCCTGAATTATTGCAAGCGAAAGCTAAAAAAATCAGCAATGCTCTTCTTTTACCCGACAACAGCCTTGCCTATCACATTACTAAGGTCGATGGCAAAGACATAAGCCGCGTCTATGGGCTACGCAAAGCAAGCCTCGGCCTTCTCAACGGCATGAAAGGCGACACCAAACCCGTTGGGGTGATAGAAGATACCGCTATTCCTCCGGAAAGACTCGCAGCTTTCGTTCACGACCTCAACAAGGAACTTGATGCTCTGGGACTCAATTGTGTATATTACGGCCACATAAGTACAGGGGAACTGCATCTCCGCCCCATTCTGAACATAAAAAGTCAAAAAGGTAGACATCAGTTCCGTGAAATAGCTCAGCGCACAGCTATGTTGGTAAAGAAACATAGAGGCAGCCTTAGCGGAGAACATGGCGATGGCCGGCTGCGTGGCGAGTTCATACCGGTGGTCTACGGACAGGAGGCTTATCGCCTCATGAAAGAGGTTAAAACCACATGGGATCCTACGGGAATTTTCAACATCGGTAAAATCACCGATACGCCTCCCATGGACTCGTATCTTCGTTTTGAACCAGAGCAAGGTTACAAGATAAAGGAAGCATTGCCAGAAGATCACACCTACTTCAACTGGCGTGCCGCCTTCGATGAATGCGACATACCCGGAGCAAGTGGTGTTTCATCGCAGTGTCATGCGCTTATGTGCTCGGTGGAGCAATGCAACGGAGCCGGAGATTGCCGTAAGTCGAACATAATCGGCGGCACTATGTGCCCTGCATTCAAACATTCCGGCAATGAACTCGACTCAACAAGAGCAAGAGCCAACGTTTTACGCGAGATTCTCACCTATGGTATCTCGGGGCTTTCATACGGAGAAAAGCGGTCAGTGTTCTCTTCACCTGAACTAAAGCAAATGCTTGACTCATGTCTTGCCTGCAAAGGATGCAGAGGCGAATGTCCATCCAACGTTGACATAACCCGTCTCAGAGCCGAGATTTTACAGCAAAGGTATAACACTTCCGGAACGCCCTTAAAAGTCTGTCTCGTGGCCTCTATGGACCGTATACAGCGTCTGGGCAGAATCTTCCCGCAACTTTACAACTGCATTGTATCTGCACCATTCTCATCCGCTGTCATCAGGAATATTCTACACTTTTCCACAGAACGGAATTTGCCGAAACTGAGCCGTCATTCAATGCGGACGCTGGTCAGGACTGCCACAAAAAAGAGGCTTAAAGACGCTCAACGCAATGGGAAAGTATTTCTTTTTGCCGATGAGTTCACCGACAGTCAGGAAGCTGAATTAGGATTGCAGTTCGCTGAATTGCTTATGACATTAGGCTATGACGTCGAGATACCGGAACATGGCGAAAGCGGCAGAGCGGCTATTTCAAAGGGAGTGCTCAAAAGGGCAAAAAGATGCGCAGAAAGAAATGTCAGGTCACTAAGTGGCAAAATTACCCAAAATGCACCGCTCGTAGGCATCGAACCATCATGCATCCTCTCTTTCCGCGATGAGTATCCCGATCTTGTCGAACCCGAAATGCGCAACGACGCCAAAGCATTGGCTAAAATCTGCCTGCTCTTTGACGAGTTTCTGCTGAATGAAATCAAAGCTGGAAGAATCAGCGCCTCAAGTTTTCAGAAATGCAACTCTACCATATATCTGCATGGACACTGCCACCAGAAAGCTCTTGTCGGCATCGAGAAGACGGCCGAAGTGCTGCGTTTACTTTTAGGCGCGGAGGTCAAGGTTATACCAAGCGGATGTTGCGGCATGGCAGGCTCTTTTGGTTATGAAGAAGAGCATTACCGGACTTCAATGGAGATTGGAGAAATGGTGTTGTTTCCGGCAATATACAATGCTCTGGAAAAGGATAGAGAAACCATTATCGCTGCTCCCGGCACATCATGCCGGTGCCATATCGAGGATGGGACTGGAGCTGTAGCCTACCATCCTCTCACCATACTGTACAACTTCTTGATTCAGCAACCCTGAGGGCAAGATAATCACAGACTCTGTTTATCTGCTCGGCAAAACTGCCATTGAATTTATTGTTGAAGAAAGCGCTGCCTATGGTGAAAGAACCGGCACCTGACTCCATAACCTCGTCAAGACGTCCGATACTGTCTATGCTACCTGCGAGACAGACTGGATATGGCGCTAATGCCTTTGTCACTTCCCGGTTAAGGGTTACTGCATCACCGACGTATCTATAACCCAACAGGTCTATTCCATAAGCACCGTGGGAAACAGCGTATTTTGCTTCCTCAATTATCTCATCCACACTCCCTTTCAGCACCGACGGTCTTCCCTCCACAGTACCGACAAAAGGCATATATTTTATTCCATGATCGCGGCAGAAATCAGCAACCGACTGATGGAATTTTGTGCCCATGAGATAATTGCATCCACACATCTCCGCAAGCTCCGCACCACGCAAAGCCTCAGCCTCAGTATAGCCTACAACTTCAAGCACAGTGCGTTTACCACTCTCCCGCATTTTTGCATACAGCGACTGCATACGTTGCGGGTCAAGCGGTTCCTCCTTCATTCCCCAGTATAAGGCGCGGCTGTTTTTACTCTGTTCGAAAATTTCCTCCGCGTTTTCTACCGTATAATCATTGCAGGTAAGCATTACCACCAAATGTGGTTGTCCGGGTCGGTTCATGGTAATCAGATTTTTGCGGATGCAAAATTACAAATAATTTTCAATCCAGCTTCAAGGCCTTGGCAGAGGTATGAACAATGACACAAACTTACGGCCTCCGGTAAGTATTCTCTGCAATGGGCTTCGACGCTGTTTCCGACTCTCTGCAAGGTCATTTATCTGTTCCTCGCTGAGACCATACGAAGCCTTCAGCTCTGCTATCGCTTTCTGCCTTTCTGCCTCATTGGGAGCGCACGTTGTCATGACCACCAATATATTCCGCACAGCCATTTTCAGACCTTCCTCAGCCTCCGTTCTGCCGGCGAATTCCTCTAATAAATGCCGCCGCACATTCAGAGCCTTGGACTGACGCCCATATTCTCCCGCTGTCGTCCATGCGCCCTTGTCTCCCTGACGGTAAACAGCCATTGGACGGGAAAAATAATGGATGTCGCCCTTTGCCGCATATAACATATGAACCGGATAGTCCGGCCATACATTCTTTGAAATCCATGCAGGAAGTGACTTCAGATCGACTAATTCCCGGCGATAAACCACGGAACAGTTGGTAATGAAATTTCCACGACTCAGCTCGGCTATGCCACAGTCGGTTTTCTGACGTGGATTGCTGAGGCTCTTAACCCCGGTTCCCGCATAATGGTTTATGACTCTATGGAAAGTGACGGCACATTCCGGATGCGCCTCCATATATTCTACCTGACGACGCAGCTTGCTGTGGTCACACCAATAATCATCGGCGTCACACAAAGCAAGATATTTGCCTCGACAACGGCCAAAGGCTCGAAGATAGTTGCGTTGCAGACCTATGTTCGACTCATTGCGGAATGCACGCACAATGTCGGGATAGCGCCGTTGCATACGCTTCGCCACCTCGTAGGTATCGTCGGGAGAACAGTCGTCAACCACAATCAATTCTATACGGAAAGGTGCTTTCTGACGTGCCACACCCTTTATGGCACGCTCTATGAGATGTGCCTGACGGTAAGCCACCATAGCAACGCTCACAAGGGGTAGCGCGTCATCGTTCGTTTTCATAACCGCAAAATTAATACTCTTGCCATATTTATGCAAAAAAATCCCTCCCCTACATCCACTTGAAGAGTCAGTAAAATTAGGTTCTCACCTCTTTGTCGCGGAAATGGTATTGTACATTCCGGAATCCCATCTTTGACACTTTAGGAGTTAATACGCTGAGCCACAGCGCCTTACAGCGC
>CAJMDR010000029.1 GCA_905212215.1 uncultured Porphyromonadaceae bacterium | reverse complement strand
ACATATGATTGCGGCTAAGATTGCCGTTGTCAGACCTCTTTGGAATTTCATTCTGCAAAGGTAATGAATAATTCACAAACCGCAATCGGCAGATTTGTGGTGAAAGGCGTTTTTGTCATATCGGTATTACTGACTACCTTTGCCTGCAAAAACATGGAACACATGAAAACTACTATATTGGCGGTCTGCTTCTGTCTTTTTTCGGGCATGGCAATGTCGGCATGCTCCGCTCATACACACAAAGTTAACGGTAAGGAAGACAAAGAAACCGTTCTCCATATCCCTGCAACGCTGAAGGATTCACTTCAGGCTATTGCCGATGCTTCTCATACTGAGGTTGGAATAGCGTTGCTGACAGATGGGGGAGACACGCTGCTTGTGAATAACGAGGACAAATATCCGTTGATGAGCGTGTTCAAGCTTCATCAGGCCATAGCACTTGCCCACGAATTGGAGAGCAAGGGTGTAAGCCTCGATACTTTAGTGCATATCAGTGCCGGAGAACTGAATCCCGATACATGGTCGCCGATGATGAAGGAACGCGGGGCCTCTGGCTTCGATATTACGGTGCGAGAACTGTTGCGATATACCCTCACCCTTAGCGACAACAATGCCAGCAATTATATGTTCCGGCATCTGCTTGATGTGGGGAAGACCGACGCTTACATCGCTCGCCTTGTGCCAAGGAACAGTTTCCGGCTCTCATTTACCGAGGAGGAGATGTGGGGCGACCATAAGAAATGCTACGCCAACCATTCTTCACCACTTGGTGTGGCGATGCTGCTTAACATACTGTATGAGGCCAGCATCATGGGAAAAGAGAATCAGGAATTCATTTGTCGCACCTTGCGCGAATGTAATACCGGTCAAGACCGTATCGTGGCGTCACTCACGGGCGAAAAAGGCCTGACGGTAGGCCATAAGACAGGAAGCGGTTTTCGCGATGGGGGAATGCTCTCGGCCCAGAACGATGCCGCTTACATCACGCTTCCCGACGGCCGCCATTATACCCTTGTGGTATTGGTGAAAGACTTCAAGGGGACCGAGGACCGGGCTTCCGCAATAATAGCCAGAATCTCAGCCGTAGTATATTCAGCCCTGACAGAACAGTCTGTGGACTGATTGGCGTTGGAAGCTCCAACAAAACACTGTCTCTCATTGTTTCCACTAAAGAAACAACTATTGAAACTATGACAGACACAAATACCGTAGTTACCAATCCCGTCAAGGTTGACAACGACTATAACCCCGAATACATGGAGCTGGCATGCCAGATCTCCTACGATAACATAGACAAAGGCGGAGGACCCTTTGGCGCAGTGATTGTAAAGGATGACATGATAGTCAGCACAGGTGCCAACTCCGTCACCCTGCTTAATGACCCCACTGCCCATGCTGAGGTGCTCGCTATACGTCATGCCTGCGCCAAGCTGAAGAACTTCAAGCTCGACGGCTGCATCGTTTACAGCAGTTGCGAACCCTGTCCCATGTGTCTTAGCGCACTCTACTGGGCCGGGGTGAAGAAGATATACTACGGCAACACCAAGGAGGATGCCGCTTCCATAGATTTCTCCGACCGATTCATCTACGAAGAGCTGGAACGCAAACAGAAATACCGCAAACTTCCCGCCATACACGTCGACGGCACCACCGCCATCAAAGCCTTCCAGAAGTGGGCTGCCTCCACCGAAAAAATCCCATACTGACCAGTCGATTTTTAGCCCAATAAGGCATTTTGTATGGCTGAAAATGAGCGTCAGCGTTTGAGGATTTCGTCATATCAGTATATACTTCCGTGAACAGCTTTACGGATTATTATAAACCCAGATTCACAATGCGAAGTAAAGATTCGTCTTCACTTCGCATTGTTGATTTATGGACATTCAAATCTTTAAAAACCAACAAACGTTACATTGTTGAGGTCGAAGGATTTGAAAATGAGTTCTATGGACTGAAATTTTACTGGAAAGGGGTGGAGAAGAGTAAAGAAAGATATTCATTGCTGACAAATGATTATGAACCGCGAATCAAAGTACGTTCTTGCATTGAAGTTATGTTGGAATATTACCGTAGAAACCGTTTGGTCTCATTCGGCTTTGTAGCGGCTCCGGATTTGGATAAAGACATAAAGGGGAAAAGGATTGATACGGGAAATGGCAGCCGCAGATTCAAATTCTATCAGCGATGATGCTCAACTTGTTCGGTCCTGAAACATTTTATCAAGTCTCAGATACTACAATACCCTATATCTATTGGTAAACAAGATTCGATTATCAAATAACTGTTACGTTAGAAGACATTGAGAGGAAAATAAATCAAACATATTTTGGAGAATATATCCTGAATGTTTGATAGTTCTGAAGTTTAATTGATCTTCTACCTGAATTATCTTATCTAACCGCGGATTGCCTGCTGAAAACAAAAAAACCGAGCCATTTTTGACTCAGCTTTCAAATTTGGTGTCCTCAAATATGCCTCCGGCAAAAGCGGTTACAACGCCAAGATTAAGAAGCTCCTTGAGCATTGTAAAATTAACCGATTGGTTAACCAGTATGATGAGGCGACAGGCACTATGAACCGTGTGCCACTGCATTCAGTAGGCAGTAGCAAACTGTGCCGTAAGACTCACATAGACATCGCCAACAAAGCGCAGGTAAATATGTATGCCACCGGACTCCATGAGGTAGGTAGTAGTGCCGTTGAACACTATTCAATGCTTGAACTTCATGACCTCTTCGTGCTCCTCTGTGCCGCCTTCAATCAACCGCGATATAAGGTTGACAAGCATCTCAATGTTTTGCCGGATGAGTCGCCGGATATTTAGTGATATAGAAAAAATCAACCTATAAGTTGCGGTTTTCAGAAAAACTCTGTAACTTTGCACTCGGATGAATGTTTATATAGTATGAAGTTTGTTCGGATAATCGACGGATTCGACCATCTCTGGGCTGTCAAAGCTCAGGATAAGGAAGCGGATGAACTCACCATCCTGTTCCGAAACTGGACCAATGGCGAGTATCTTCTTGACTTCTTTATGGAAAACATGGAAGACCTAAAAAGCTACTTCCATATTGAACGACTCGATGAAGCCGTCAATGATACTTTTGAAGATGCCGAGGCGTTACAGGAACTTGTTCTCGAAGTTCCCTATACCGAGCATCTTGACGAGCTTTTCAAGCCGCTTGACATCACAGACACCCGTGCCCGTGAGTTAAGCCGTGAGAAAGCCCGAAATTGGAACCGTGAACGTCATGCGAGTTGGCTCCGTATCTACGCCATAAGACTTTAGCCAAACGTATATATCGTAACCGGTGGAGCTATACACGGACGATGCAGGGACGTGAACATACAACGCTTGAATTGCAAAAGCTCAACCGCTGCAAAGCGTTCCTTAAAGCCAACGGCGTTTTCGATCAGGACAGTTTTGTTGAACTTACTAACGAATAATATTATGGCAAGCAAGGCAATTAAATTTTTGGAGGAACATCAGAGTGATACCCCCTCGCGTTTTGCAGAAGAAGCCGCATGGCGAAAGGAAAATGCAGGTTGGCTCCGCTGGTCGCGTCAGCTTGCCGTAACTCTTATTGGCTATATGCAGGACAACGGTCTTAAAAGAGCCGACCTCGCCGCCCGTCTCGGCGTAAGCCCGCAATATGTCAGCAAGTTGCTGTCAGGTACCGAAAACCTTAGTTTCAAGAGTGTAGCCAATATTGAGGATAAGCTCGGCATCTCTTGTTTCGCAATGGCGTGATAGCATCGTTCCAAGCCCGGTAAATAATGTTGAACGTGCTTTGACTGAGGTGCGTTGCCTCCAATCGTTACATAAAGATACAAAAATTTCTTCGTATCTCCAAATTCGCATAATCCGCATGTGTGGATTTCCTATCTCGTCGCTTCATCGGTGTATGTATAACTGGTGTGTTATCGGGGTGCAACGAGAAAGTTATACCAATAACGGCGGTCGGAATTACGGCGTAATGTCGGGTCATATCCCGCACGCCCGATGCCTTCGCATCTTTTCCGGCTGCAAAGTTAGGTACACTTTTAGGGCTATGCAATAGTATTTCGACCCCGAATCCGAGGTCAAATGTTAAAAATGCCCTTTGTGAGCTTAATGTGGCTTTAGGTTAAACAAAACCGTCACGGCAGAGCCTCCGCTCCGTTATGGTCGTAAGAAATGTCACCACAACATCTACAACTGACTTCCGCCTCTCTTTGTTCACTGTTCCGTAAATGATATGGCGTTAAAAATTGTGAAATCTATTTTTATCGTTGAATAGAGATGAACGACAATGAATTTTAAGCCGAATTTTTCAGATTCTGTTGTGCAAATGTTGTGCAAATTCAGTAAAAGAAAATTGCAGTCAACTGATAATCAGCTAACTGCAATTTTACTTTGTTGCCTTGGAAGGATTCGAACCCTCACTAAGAGTGCCAGAAACTCGCGTGCTACCATTAAACCACAAGGCAATCTTTCGGTTTTGCGCTGCAAAGTTACAACCTTTTTCCTTACCCGCCAAATCTTTCCAAAGGATTTTTTATCCTTTTAGATACTGGAATTCTTTAGTAACTCTTAAACTCACTGAAAATTAGTGCATTACGCACAGTGTTAAAAAGGCTTAAAATTTAAAAGGTGTCCTATCTATCCAGTTCTGAAATTTAAAAATTGAGCGCGAAACCTATAGTCCGGTCTCGCGCTCCGCAATATGTATGTTCGAAAAAGTTTTACTTTTCTCCGGCAGGTTTCAGCTGTACGGTGAAGTGGCGCATGATGGGTGCCTCCCAGGTGATTTCAACACCACGGGTGATGCTCTCGCGACGGTCATATACGTTCTTTAGGGCAGCGGCGATTACGTCCATGTGGTTGTTGGTATACACGCGGCGAGGTATGCAGAGGCGTACGAAGTCGTTGCCGCCGAAACGGTTCTCGCGGGTGATGGGGTCACGGTCGGCGAGGATATAGCCGATTTCGCAGGCACGGATACCGGCTTCCAGATAAAGCTCTACGGTGAGGGCCTGGGCGGGGAATTCTTCCTTAGGAACGTGGGTGAGCACCTTGTCGGCGTCTACGAAGATGGCGTGGCCGCCGGCGGGACGCTGGTAAGGTATGCCGTATTCGTCAAGGCGGCCTGCCAGATACTCTATCTGTTTGATGCGGGTGTTGAGGTTATCGAACTCGGTGTTCTCGTCAAGACCTACTGCCAGGGCTTCCATGTCACGGCCGTTCATGCCACCGTATGTGAGGTAGCCTTCGCAGATGATGGCAAAGACTTTGGCCTGGTCGAACCAGTCTTCGTGGCGGGTAGCGATGAAGCCGCCCATGTTAACGATGCCGTCCTTCTTGGAAGACATGGTCATGCCATCGGCCAGATCGAACATCTCGCGGGTGATTTCCTTGATTGTCTTGTTTTCGTAGCCTTTCTCGCGTACTTTGATGAAGTAGGCGTTCTCGGCGAAGCGGGCGGAATCGAAGATGACACGTTTGCCATATTTGTCGGCAATGGCGCGTACTTCTTTCAGGTTCTGCATGGAAACAGGCTGTCCGCCGGCTGTGTTGTTGGTGATGGTGACGATGATGAACGGCACCTTGTCGGCATGTTCTGCCAGGCATTTGTCAAGCTTGACAGGGTCAACGTTACCTTTGAAGGGTACTTCGAGCTGGGTGTCCTTGGCCTCGTCAACGGTGCAGTCAACGGCGGTTGCCTTACGGCTCTCTATGTGGCCTTTGGTGGTGTCGAAGTGGCTGTTGCCGGGTACATAGTCGCCTTCATGCACGAGTGCTGAGAAGAGTACGTTCTCTGCTGCGCGGCCCTGATGAGTGGGGATGACGTAGTCAAAACCGGTGAGCTTGTTGATGGTCTTTTTCAGCTTGAACCAGCTGCGTGCGCCGGCATAGCTCTCGTCGCCCATCATCAGGGCGGCCCACTGGCGGTCGCTCATAGCGCCTGTGCCCGAGTCGGTGAGAAGGTCAATGTATACCTGCTCGGCGGGGAGCTGGAATACGTTATAGTGAGCGTCTTTTATCCATTGCTCACGCTCTTCGCGGGTGCTTTTGTGGATGGGCTCGACCATTTTGATTTTCCACGATTCTGCAAAAGGTAGTTCCATGGTGCTTTTGTTTGATTTTAAGTGTTTATTTTTTGGACGATGCCCAGGGGAGCGGCCTTACCCGGTTTCCTGGTTTACGGCTGCAAAGTTAATAAATTTTCAGTAATTTTCCCATACTCTTCACCTTAAAAAATGGTAAAACTTTATGTCGGGTCGTTTGAACTGTCAGTCTCACTGCAACGCCCGATTTGGGAGGTATCTGCTTTTTGGCTAATTTTGTAAAAAATTATGGCACTGTTCACGCAGCCCAAAGGGCACGAACCATATTACGGTATCTTCAACGACAGCTTCCCTCCGATTCTCGACGGGGTGACGCTGACGGTGCAGAACTATGTCAGCAGGTTTGTGGAAAAAGGTCTCGATACTTGCGTTGTGACGCCTTGGAATCCCGTTTCAGTTCAGGTCGGTTGCCCGGTGCTGAAATTCTTCTCCCTGCCAATAGCGAACAGAAAACCGTACCGCTACGGATACCCGAAGCTTGATCCGTTCATCTGGCACAGACTGCGGAAAGTGCCGTTCCGTATCCTTCATAGTCACTGTCCGTTCTCTTCAGGAAGGCTCGCCGTTTATGTGAAGAAGTATCAGAACGTGCCGTTGATCGGCACATTCCATTCCAAATACAAGTCGGACCTGGAACATAGTTTCCACCGTGTGCCGTGGATGGTTCCTATCATCATGAAACGGATACTTAACTTTTTCAATGCCTGTGACGAGGTGTGGATTCCTCAGGCTCAAGTGGCTGACACGGTGCGTGATTACGGCTATAAGGGGCCTCTCACAGTAGTGGAGAACGGCAATGACATGGCCGACGAACCCTTTGATGAGGAGGTGAGCCGAAAGGCAAAACAGCGTCTCGGAATTCCCGATGACGGTGTACTGCAACTCCTTTTCGTAGGGCAGCATATTTGGGAGAAAGGCCTCGCCACAATCATGGATGCTTTGGAATTGCTGAATGGCATAATTCCTTTCCGGATGAACTTCGTTGGCAATGGCTATGCACTTGATGAACTTAAACGCAGGGTGCGACGTTCAGGATTGCAGGAGAAGGTGACGGTGCATGGGCTTGTCAACGACCGTGACAAGCTGCGCGATTTCTATCGCGCTTCCGATGTATTCCTCTTCCCTTCATTCTACGACAATGCGCCGCTTGTGGTCCGTGAGGCCGCCGCTTTCTGCACCCCCTCGGTACTATTGAAAGGCTCTACTGCAGCCGAGGTGATTCTGGATGGTCAGAACGGTTTCCTTGCCGAAAATTCCGGGAAAAGCTATGCCGAACTGTTGATCGCTCTCAATGATGACCGCGGTAAAATCAAGAGTGTGGGAAGGAACGCAAGGGCTTCTCTGATACGTAATTGGGGGGATGTGGTGGATGAAGTCCTCGACCGCTACAGAGTGCTTCTTAAAAATTACCATAGCTGAACCATGGAGGAAGAACCAGTTAATGAGAGCATGCAGAATCCGCCGGAGCCTGACAAGAAGGCTTTCGCCCTCTGGAAAGTATTGCTTCCGGTGGCTATCGGCCTTGGTGTGGTGGTGCTGATGTTTATTCACGATGCCCGAAAGGAAGACCTTGGGGCTGTCTTGAAGTCAATCAGCTTCACTGCTCACACTGTGCTGTTTCTTATAATAGCTTGGCTGTTCATGTTCGGTCGTGACCTCGGCCTGAGCTGGAGATTTCGTGCCTTGACGGACCATAAGCTACGCTGGACTCAGGCCTTTAAAGTTGACTTCCTCTGCGAGTTCACTTCGTGCATTACTCCCTCCGCAGTGGGTGGCTCTTCGCTCGGAATGGTCTTCCTTAACAGGGAGGGAATAGAGTTGGGCAGGGCTACTACGCTCATGATTACCACTCTCTTTCTTGATGAACTGTTCTTCGTGATATCATGCCCCTTAGTGATTGCTTTCACTCCGGTAAACGAGATTTTCAACTCCGGCTCTTCCGCTTTCTCCCACGGCATACAGCTCACTTTCTGGCTTGTTTATACAGGAATTGTTCTTTGGACACTGCTCCTTTTTCTTGGTATAATTGTCAAGCCCAACGCCATACGCAATGTGCTGTATAAGCTGTTCTCCATACGTTTCCTGCGTCGATGGCAGCCCGCTGTGGCAGCATTGGGCGACAATATGGTAGCCACGAGCGTAGAACTGCGCAAGAAACGGTTTTGTTTCTGGCTTGAGGTGTTCGGCGGCACAGCTCTCTCATGGACTTCTCGTTATATGGTAGTGAATGCCATCTTCATGGCTTTCCTGCCTGAATCCTGTTCGTTGGCGGATCAATGGCTGATTCTGGCAAGGCAGTTTGTGGTGTGGGTGGTGCTGATGGTAAGTCCTACTCCCGGTGGTTCAGGACTCTCGGAATGGCTCTTTACTGAATATTACGGCGACCTCATTCCAACTGCAGGCCTCGCACTCATTATGGCTGTCTGCTGGCGTCTGATTTCTTATTATGTATACCTCGCAATCGGCGCCATGATAGTTCCGGAATGGCTGAAAGGCACCATACAGGCCTTCCACAGACATTCCTCTAAAGGTAAGTCTCAGAAAAATGACGTCGCACCGTCTGCCCGGATAGAATCGGACAGGCAGAAAATCGATAAAGTATCTGATAATAATGACTGATTTCGCAATAATTATTCCGGCACGCTACGCCTCGTCGCGTTTTCCCGGAAAACCGTTGGCTCTCCTTGCCGGGAAACCTGTCATAGAGCATGTATACAATAACGCGGCAAAAGCCGGAGTACCTGTATATGTGGCCACAGACGACCAACGCATATTCGATTGCGTGGAAGGGTTCGGCGGCAAAGCTGTCATGACGGCTTCTAACCATCGTAGTGGAACCGACCGTCTTTGCGAGGCATTGCAAAAGCTGCCGGTAAGACCGGAAGTCGTGGTAAATATTCAGGGCGACGAGCCTTTCGTATCGGCCGCGCAGATTGTGGCGTTAATGAAATGTTTCGATAACAAGGACACGGATATTGCTACTCTGGCACAGCGATTCGATGTCAGCCGTGGTTTTGAGGCGCTTTTCTCGCCCGATCTGGTGAAAGTGGTGTTTGACGCAGACTTTAGGGCGCTCTATTTCTCCCGTTCTATAATTCCATATACCCGCTCGGTGAAATGGGAAGAATGGTTGCAGACCACGGAATATTACACTCATATTGGAATGTATGCCTATCGCGCTGATGTGCTTGAACAGGTAACGGCATTGCCTCTTTCTTCGCTTGAAAAAGCAGAATCCCTCGAGCAATTGCGCTGGATGCAGGCCGGTTATAAAATAAAGGTCGCCTTGGTGGAGAGCCGGAACATAGGCATTGACACTCCCAAAGACCTCGAAGAAGCAAACAAATTGTTGAAATCGCTTTAATCGCTGCAACCCACATAGTTGTTCATTCAGTATGGTATATCCGGCAGATTTTGAACTGAAGATTGGTTTCAATGTATTGCGTTCTATGCTTGACGCACGTTGTCTCTCGGACTTGGGACGGGCGTATTGTCAGCGCATGGCCATGTATACCGACAGAACACGACTTATCGCAGTACTGAAAAGGGTGGATGAGATGAAACGGATTCTGGAGGGTAACGTAGTGTTCCCGCTTGAGTCTGTTGATGACCCTTCTTCATCGTTGACTTTGCTCAAAGCTGAAGGTAGTCATATCCCTGCCGAAAAGTGTGCGGCATTGTCTGTTTTTCTCACTACGGCCGGAAAACTGAGGCTCTTTTTCTCTTATGAGGCGGATGGCGCCGAGAACAGACCGGAACTTACGCGGCGTTTCTGCAACATCCCGGACTTGGCCGAAGTATGCCGCGAGATTGACGCCATTGTCAACCGTCACGGGATGGTGCGTGACAATGCCTCTCCGCTGTTGTCCGACATTAGGCGAAAAATAGCAGCCACATCCGCAGCTATGAATGGATTGCTGAGGCGAATCATGGACAATGCCGTAAGGCATGGAATAATTTCTCCGGACGCTTCTCCTTCCGTGCGCGACGGTCATCTGGTGATTCCTGTTTCGGCAGCAAGCAAGAAGCAGATTCCCGGAATCGTCTATGACCAGTCGGCGACAGGTAAGACTTTTTTCATAGAGCCGGCACAAGTGGTGGAGGCGAATAATACTCTTAAAGAACTTCAGCTTGACGAACGAAAGGAGATAATAGAGATTCTCACTCAACTCGCTGCCCGGATACGTCCTTTCCTCCCTGATATGATGGAGGCGGCGGATATGGTCGGTTTGCTTGACTTCATACGTGCCAAGGCTTTGCTTGCACGTGATCTTAACGCCCAGATGCCATCCGTGTCCAGACATCCTGAGATTGATTGGTTTCATGCCGTTCATCCTGTGCTGTTGCTCACACTGAGAAAACAGGGTAGGGAAGTGGTGCCGCTGAATCTTAGACTCGACGACAAGCAGAGAATTGTGGTCATATCTGGCCCTAATGCAGGTGGCAAATCTGTCTGTCTCAAGACTATAGCCATTGTGCAGTATATGATGCAGTGCGGCCTTCTCCCGACGCTTTATTCCAACTCACACATGGGCGTATTCTCCAAGCTCCTCATAGATATAGGCGATGAACAGTCTATAGAAAACGATCTATCCACTTACTCATCTCATCTGCGTAATATGAGGGTTTTCCTTACAAAGGCAAGCCCTGATACTTTGTTCCTCGCCGATGAAATGGGTTCGGGAACGGAACCGCAGATTGGTGGCGCTATTGCGCAGGCTATTCTGGCAAAGCTTAATAATGAAAAGGCTTTTGGGGTAGTGACGACGCACTATCAGAACCTTAAGACTTTCGCCAATGAAACGGAAGGTCTGGTAAACGCTGCAATGCTATACGATCGCCAGCATCTGCAGCCGTTGTTTCAGCTTTCGGTAGGCTCCCCAGGCTCCTCTTTTGCACTTGACATAGCCCGCAAAAGTGGCATTCCTCAGGATGTGATTGCAAATGCAAAGAGCATTGCAGGCTCGGACTATGTTAACATTGACAAATACGTCCTTGACCTGGCAAGGGACAGAAAATACTGGGCCGACAAGCGTCTGTCTATCAAGGAAAAGGAACATAAGATTGATCGTATGGCAGATGAACTGCAGGCAAAGGCTGACGAAATAAAGCAACGAAAGGCGGAAATTATTCATCAGGCTCGCACAGAGGCTAAAGAAATTCTCGACGGGGCGAACGCGAAGATTGAAAATGCTATACGAGATATTCGCGCTTCTCAGGCTCAGAAGGAGAAAACGTTGCAGATTCGTAAGGAACTCAGCGAATATAGAAAGCAAGTCAAGGAGCTTAATGAAACACAGCATGCGAATGATGGCATCCTGAATATACCTAAACGGAAAAAGAAAACTAAAAAGGCAGAGGAAAAGACTCCGGCTGTCAGTGCTCCGGTTCATTTGTTGAAGGTTGGCGATTATGTGAAAATGCCTTCTTCCTCCATGGCCGGAAAAATATTGGCTATAAACGGAAATAAGGCTGAAGTGGCGTTCGGTGCCTTGCGTTCGATGCAGCCTCTTGACAAACTTACACCGGCAAAAGCTCCTAAGAGCACGGTTAATGCTCCTGTAATCTCTGCCTCTACTTCCGAAGACTCCCGACGTCGGCAGCTTGATTTTCATCCCGATATCGACGTGCGAGGCATGAGGGCGGACGAGGCGTTGCAGGCTGTTACTTATTTCATTGATGATGCCGTCCAGTTCCAGGCTTCCAGGCTGAGAATCCTGCATGGAACAGGTACTGGAGCACTCCGAATGGCGATTAGGCAGTTCTTGCAGGCTAACAATGCCGTGCACTCTTTTCATGATGAAGATGTAAGGCTTGGAGGTGCCGGCATAACGGTAGTCAATCTAATCTAAGGCACATTATGGCGGTGACTGTAAATCCTGAATTCTCATCTCCTGCCCTTGAGAAGTTTATCAATGGCCTCCCTGATTCTTTTGATAATGCTGGGAAGGAACTCTATAACGGAAGAAATATTGTAAAAAGTTTTGTCATCAATGGACAGGAACTGATTGTAAAGAGATTCAAGAAACTCTCCTTTTTCAGGGCATTGCTTTACTTAGGCAGAACCTCAAAAGCCACAAGAGCATATCGTTATGGGCTGGAAATTCTGAAAAGAGGTGTAATCACCCCTGAACCCGTTGCCGTCATTAACAAAAGGCATGGAATTTTGCTTCATGATTCATACTTCATTTCATTGCCGTTGCATCGGCCTGACATGACTTTCATCAGGAATAAAGATTTCGACAGGCATGAGGCAAAAATGCTGGCTGCATTCGTTTATGAATTGCAGCAACGAGGCATACTGCATGGCGACATGAACATGACCAATATTTTGTTGGCAGACAGCAATGCTGTCAATCCACTTGAACGTTATGCCATCATAGACACAAACCGTTCAGTTATACTCCCTCAAGGCAAACAACCCACCATACGTCAGCGAGCAAAAAACCTCATGCGCCTGACCCACCGCCGCGACCTGATGCGTGCCGTACTCTCATCCTTCCCCCTTCCGTCACCCCATAATTCCTTAGTCACCAATCCCACAAATTCCTTAGTCCGTATTACCTTTCTTTCCCTCTTCCGTCAAGAACATCACAAACGCATCCTCCACCGCCTCTTTCCCCATTAATCACCCCTTCCCATCCTTTCCTTCCTATCTTATTCCCTCCTTCCTCCCATTTCAATTAAGCAATCTCAATTCTCCTATTAATTTATGCATTCTCAATTTTAATTCTCCTTTCCTTCCTCCCCCCGTCCTCATTTGTTTCTGTGCAAGAGGCTTGCCTTTTGTGTTTCGTGGCCTTGTTTTT